>CAZOIB010000326.1:0-6624 GCA_964579785.1 uncultured Lysobacter sp.
GGCGCCGTGTCGCCCTTGTGGATGGTCCAGGCGCGCACTTCCTTCTCGCCCGCGGTGAAGTAGGTCTCCAGCCCCAGGAGGCCGTAGGTCGCGCGGATGAGGCGGTCCAGGCCCGGCTCGTGCATGCCCATGTCGGCGAGGAAGATCTCCTTGTCGTCGCCCGAAAGGTCCGCGATCTCGCTCTCGAGCTTGGCGCAGATGGCCACGACCGGTGCGCCTTCCTTCGCGGCGTAGGCGTTCACCTTGTCGAGGAGCGGGTTGTCCTTGAACCCGTGCTCTTCGACGTTGGCGATGTAGAACGCCGGTTTTGCAGTCAGGAGGCAGAGCGGCTTCAGGAGTTCCAGCTCCTCCGGCGCGAGGCCCATGGCGCGCACCGGGTGAAAGCCGTCGAGCGCCTTTTCCACCTTCTCCAGGACGGCAACGATCTTGGCGGCCTCCTTGTCGCCGGCGCGCGCGACCTTGGAGTAGCGATGCATGGCCTTCTCCACGCTCGCCATGTCCGCAAGCGCCAGCTCGGTGTGGATCACCTCGATGTCGGAAATGGGATCCACCTTCCCGGCCACGTGGACGACGTTGTCGTCCTCGAAGCAGCGCACGACGTTCGCGATGGCGTTGGTCTCGCGGATGTTGGCGAGGAACTGGTTGCCGAGCCCCTCGCCTTTCGACGCTCCCGCCACGAGCCCGGCGATGTCGACGAACTCCACGATGGCCGGCAGCACCTTCAGCGGCTTGGCGATCGCGGCGATGGCCTGCAGCCGCGGGTCCGGCACCTCGACCACGCCCACGTTGGGCTCGATCGTGCAGAAGGGGTAGTTCTCGGCCGCGATGCCGGCCTTGGTGAGGGCGTTGAAGAGCGTGGACTTGCCCACGTTGGGGAGGCCCACGATGCCGCATTGGAGAGTCATTGCTCGTCTTTCGGAGGCTTGGTTTCCGCTTTTGCGGGAACGTCAGGTTCGGGTTTCGGCAGCGTATGCAGCCAGGTGGTGGCGTCGTTCAGTCGGCCGCGGGCGATGCGCGGCAGCAGTTCGAGGCTCCGGTCGAACGCGGGCTCGATGGCTTCCCGCTCCTCGCGCCTTGCCTCGTGCAGCACGTAGTCGGCCACCATGTCCTTGTGGCCCGGGTGCCCGATGCCGATGCGCAGCCGCCAGAAGTCGCGCGTGCCCAGCACCTCGTCGATGTCGCGCAGGCCGTTGTGCCCGCCGGTGCCGCCGCCGAACTTGAGCTTCACCGTGCCCGGCTGCAGGTCCAGTTCGTCGTGCACCACGAGCATCGCCTGCGGTTCGATGCGGTGGAAGCGCAGGAACGCTCCCACGCTGCGGCCGCTTTCGTTCATGTAGGTCGCGGGCTTCAATAGCCAGAAGTCCCGCTCGCCCTCGCTCACGCGCGCCACCCATCCGGAGAACTTCGTCTCCTTCGCCCAGCGGCCGCCGCGCGCGCCGGCGATCTCATCCACCCACCAGTAGCCGGCGTTGTGGCGCGTGCGCTCGTACTCGCGCCCGGGATTGCCGAGGCCGACGATGAGGCGGATGGGTTCCATGTCCGGTGTGTTCCGTGTCGCGGGCTTCCGGGGCTGGAAACGAACGCGCCCGCCGGGAACGGCGGGCGCATCCGTGAGGCTCGCTCGAAATGCCCCGGGCGGCGGTTATTTCTTCTTCTCTTTCTCTTCCTTTTCCTTGCCGCCGGCCTTCCCCGCTTCCTTGGCGGGCTCCTCCTCCTTCGCCTTCTGCGCCGTGGTCGGCACTTCCGCCGCGGAAACGGCGGCTGCCGCGGCCTCGGCCGCCTCCTCGTCCGCCGTCACCATGCGCGGGATGACCACCGTCGCGATGGTGAGGTCGTCGCCCTTCGAGAACGCCACCGATTCCACCCCCGGCGGGAGCTTCATGCCGGAGACGTGCAGCGAGTGCCCGGCCTGCAGGTTCGCCAGGTCCACCTCGATGAACTCGGGCAGGTCCTTCGGCAGGCAGGTGATGTCGAGGTCGTTCTGGATGTGCTGCACGGCGCCTCCCGCGACCTTCACGCCGGGGCAGATGTCCTCGTTCACGAAGTGCAGCGGCACCTTCACGTGGATCTTGCGGTCCGCGGCCACGCGCTGGAAGTCCGCGTGCAGGATCATCTCCCTGAAGGGGTGCATCTGGTAGTCGCGCAGCAGCACCTGCGCCTTCTCCGTCCCGATCTCCATGTCGAGGATGGAGGCGTGGAACGCTTCCATCTTCAGCTTGAAGAAGAGGTCCTTGTGGTCCAACTGGATGGGCTGGGCGTCCTTGCCGGCTCCGTACAGGATGCCCGGCACCTTGGACTCGCGGCGCAGGCGGCGGCTCGCACCCGTTCCCTGCAGGCTCCGCGGTTCGGCTTTGATTGCGATCTTCATGTTCACTCCGATTTCGGCAGGGCCCCGCGACCAGGCGCCCCGCTGTTCGAGGGGGAAACGGCCCCCTCACCCGTTGCCCGCCCCCGTTCGCACGGCGGCGGAGAATCCCCTTACTCGACGAAGAGCGAGCTCACCGAGCTCTCCTCGCAGATCCGGCGCATCGTCTCGGCCAGCAGCTCCGAGACGCTGATCACGCGGATCTTCCTGCACGCCTCGGCCTCGGGCCGCAGCGGAATCGTGTCCGTCACCACCAGCTCGTCGATCACGGAAGCCTCGATGCGGCTCAACGCCGGCCCCGAGAGCACCGCGTGCGTGCAATACGCCAGCACCTTCACCGCGCCTTCCGCCTTCAGGGCGCGGGCGGCCTCGCACAGCGTGTTGGCCGTGTCGACCATGTCGTCCATGATCACGCACGTGCGCCCTTCCACGTCGCCGATGATGTTCATCACCGTCGCCACGTTCGGCCGCGGGCGGCGCTTGTCGATGATCGCGAGATCGCTTTCGAGGCGCTTCGCGATCGCCCGTGCCCGCACCACGCCGCCCACGTCCGGGGAGACCACCACCAGGTCCTTGTACTCGTTCTTCCACACGTCGCCCAGCAGGATCGGCGTCGCATAGACGTTGTCCACCGGGATGTCGAAGAAGCCCTGGATCTGGTCCGCGTGCAGGTCCATCGTCAGCACGCGGTTCACGCCCACCACGGTGAGCATGTTCGCCACCACCTTGGCCGAGATCGCCACCCGCGCGCTCCTCGGCCGCCTGTCCTGCCGCGCGTAGCCGAAGTACGGCATCGCCGCGGTGATCCTCGCCGCGCTCGACCGGCGCAGCGCGTCCACCATGATCATCAGCTCCATCAGGGTGTCGTTCGTCGGCGCGCAGGTCGACTGCAGCACGAAGACATCCTTGCCGCGCACGTTCTCGAGGATCTCGACCATCACCTCGCCGTCGCTGAAGGTGGAGACGCTCGCCTTGCCGAGCTGCACGTTCAGGTGGCGGGCCACCTTCTGCGCGAGCTTCGGGTTGGCGTTGCCCGTGAACACCATCAGGTTGTCGAAAGGCATCGCCGCTTTCTCTCGCTACGCCGTGCGCCGTGAAGTGTGGCAGGGGAGGAAGGATTCGAACCTTCGAATGCTGGAATCAAAATCCAGTGCCTTAACCAACTTGGCGACTCCCCTTGCGTCCGCGCCCGGCATCCTCCCGGCCGCGGTCTTGCCCGTCAAAACCCGCGCAGGGGATGGGCTCCCAGACCCTGCGCGACAAATCCCTGCATCGTTCCGGGGAGCTTCGCCAGCACCCCTTCGGCCGCGGCGCGGTCCTCGTAGCGGGCGAATACGCAGGCGCCAGTTCCGGTGAGCCGCGCCTCGCCGTGCCGCGAAAGCCACTCCAGGTGCTCGCGAACCGGGGGGTAGCGGGAGGCGACCACGCTCTGGAGGTCGTTCCCGAAGCGCCCTATCCCCGCCTGCGCCGAAAAGTCTTCCATTTTAAGGGCTTCCGTATCCCGGGTCAATTCAGGGGAGGCGAAGATTTCCCCTGTCGGGACGGCCACGGGCGGCACCAGGACGACGTACCAGGCCGGGGGAAGGACGAGCGGGGTGAGCTTCTCGCCCACCCCCTCGACCCAGGCGTCGCGGCCGAAAATGAAGAAGGGGACGTCCGCCCCCAGGCGGGCGCCCAGGGACAACAGGGCATCCCGGTCGAGCCCGGTGCGCCAGAGCCGGTTCAGGACGATGAGAGTGGTGGCCGCATCCGAACTGCCGCCGCCCACGCCTCCGCCCATGGGCAGGCGCTTGTCGACCTCGATGTCGGCGCCGAGCGGCGAGCCGGTTCGCTCCCGGAGCAGGCGGGCGGCGCGTACGACGAGGTCCGCCTCGGCCGGAACGCCGGGAAGCTCGCTCACGCGCCGGATTTCTCCGTCCTCCCGCACCCGGATCCGCAACAGGTCGGCCGCGTCGATCAGCGCGAAGGCGCTCTGCAGCAGGTGGTAGCCGTCCGCCCGCCGTCCGACCACGTGCAGGAAGAGGTTCAGCTTGGCTGGCGCGGGATAGTCGGGGCCGGGGAGTCGCATCGGGCTACTCGGGGCGGACTTCGTAGGCATCGACCACCAGCTTCACGACCGTATCGCCGCGCGAGGCGGTGATCCGGCGCGCCACCTCGTGCCCGCCGAGCCGCTGCGACTCGTCGATGGCGACTTCCCAGCCTTCGGGGCCGGTCGCGGGGCGGCGATGCAGCCAGGCCACCAGGAGGCGTTCGTCCAGCGCGGCTCCCAACAGGTTCTCGGTCAGCTCGGAGAAACTGGCGGCGGCAAGCGGCGCCGCGCCCGGGCGATGCACGACGAGGCCCTCGGGACTGCGCTCAATCCGGGCCAGTTCGGTACCCACGGGGGTCGCAAGCACCCACACGTCGGACCGGCTCCCCCGCTCCCAGCGCAGCCGGGCCATCTCGCCCTGCGCGCCGTGCCGCACGGCGATGCGCCCGCTCATCGTGAAAGCCTCGGGCAGCCCATCGAGGGGAATGACCGGGGCGGGAAGCGTCGCGCACGCCGTGGCGAGCAGCGCCGCGCCGAGCGAAAAGATGCGCTTCACGGAGGGAAACGGGGGGAAAAGACGCGCTTCAGGGATGGTACTTCGCCATCACCGCAAGCAAGGTCTCGTGGTCGGGATGGTCGGTCAGCGCCTTCTTCCAGACCTTGTTCGCCTCCTCCCGCTGGCCCATCTGCCACAGGACCTCGCCGAGATGGGCGGCGATCTCCGGGTCGGGGCGGGCGCCGTACGCGCTGCTGAGGTGCTTGAGCGCTTCGGGAAGGTTGCCGAGCCGGTAGTGGACCCAGCCGAGGCTGTCGAGGATGAAGGGATCCTCGGGCGAGAGCGTGATTGCCTTCTCGATGAGCGCGAACGCCTCCTCGAGCCGGTTGGTGCGGTCCGCCAGCGTGTAGCCGAGCGCGTTGTAGGCGTGCGCGTAATCGGGCTTCAGCTCGATCACGCGGCGCAGGTCCCGCTCGAGGACGTCGATGCGGTCCACGCGCTCGGCGGCCATGGCGCGGTCGTAGAGGATCTCGTAGGAATCCGGATAGCTCTCCACCGCCTGCGAGAGCATCTCGTAGGTCTGCTGCCACGCCTTGGCCTCGCGCAGCAACTGCGCCTCGATCAGGACCATCTGCACGCGGTCCTCCTGCGTTCGCGGCTCCAGGGATTGCAGGTACCCGCGCCCCTTGTCCAGGCCGTCGCGCCTGGCGATCAGGGTGGCGATCTTCATCTGCGCGCGCAGCCTGTCCGCCCCCTCGACACGCTGGTACCAGTCGCGCGCCTCGTCCAGGCGCTTGGCCGATTCGGCCGCCTGGCCCAGTCCCATGTACACCGCGCCGGGATCGGGATGTCCCAGCCCCAGCGCGCGGCGGAAGGCCGTTTCGGCCCCGGCGTAATCCTCGAGCTGCAGGGCGAGCAGGCCGATCGCGTAGGGCATCTGCGGGTCGGTGGGCGACAGGCGCTCGATGGCGCGGAACTCCTGTCTCGCCTCCTCGTTGCGGCGCGCGGTGGTGAGCTCGCGGGCCAGTTGCATGCGCACGTCCTTGTCGTCCGGATGGCGCGCCACGTAGCCCTGGAAGTAGGGAATCACCTGCTCGGCAGCCGTCTTCTTCAGGACCTGCGCGCGGAAGATGGCGCCCTGCGACAGGCCAGGCTTGATCTCGAGGGTGCGCTGTGATTCCGCCTCGGCGAGCGCCATGTCCCCCGCGACGAAGGCGGCGACGCCGATGGCGAGGTGGGATTCCGCAATGTCCGGGTAGCGCGACGCGATCGACTTGGTGGCCTCGAGGACGGCGGCCTTGTCCGGGAAACGGCCGAAGAAATAGGCGAGCTGCGACAGGAGGTGGGGCTTGTTGCCGCTGGCGGCGACGATTGCGCCGATGGTGTCGCGGGCGGTGGCGAGGTCGCCGCGGGTCGCGATCAGCGAGGCGAAGAGGTCGCGTCCGAGGGTCGATTCCGGCTCGAGCTCGATCAGCAGCACGGCCATGTCGAGGGCCGGCTCCAGCGCGCGGGCGCGTATCGCGATCTCCACGGCCCGCCGGGCGATCTTCGGGTCGCGCAGCTCGCGGGCAAGCCGGGCCATCGTGGCGATGGCCGGGCCGGTCTCGCCGCGCTGCGCCGCCACCTCCGCCATGAGGAACTCGAAGACCGCAGCCTCGCGCTCCGGGGGCGACTTGCGCCCCTCCTGGGCCCAGGCGGACTGGGGCAACCACCCCGCCATGGCCAGACCCAGCG
>CAZOIB010000327.1:0-7294 GCA_964579785.1 uncultured Lysobacter sp.
GACGACGACCTGCAGCGCCTGGTCGAGGAACTGGTCGACCGCTTCGGCGAGCTGCCGGAACCGGCGCGCGTGCTCCTCGAGTGCCACCGGCTGCGCATCCACGGCGCCGCGCTCGGCATCGCGCGCATCGACGCCGGCCCCTCGGCCATCCTCGTGCAGTTCGTTCCCGATCCGCCCGTGGACGGGCGGCGCATCATCGCGCTGGTGCAGTCGGGCCCGCGCTACCGCATGCCCGGGCCGGATCGCGTGCGCATCGAGGTGGCGATTCCCGACCTGAAGGCGCGCGCCGCCGAGGTGCGGCAGTTCATGAAGAGACTGGCGCCGGCATGAGCACGTTCGATCTCGTCGTCCAGGGCGCAGACATCGCGACCGCCGACCTGAAGGCCGTGTGCACGCTGGCCGGCGGCAACGCCATCGAGCGCATCACCGGCGAGGCATTCCGCATCCGCCGCGCGGACCCCGGCACGCGCGCGACCGTCGCCGCGCGCTGCGCCGCGGCCTCGCTCGACTGGGGGTTCGTCGCGGAGGGCAGCCGCCTCGCGGACTTCGGGATGCTCGCGCTGGACATGGATTCCACGCTCATCACCGTCGAGTGCATCGACGAGATTGCCGATTTCGCCGGGCGCAAGGCGGAAGTCGCAGCGGTCACCGCCGCGGCCATGCGCGGGGAGATCGACTGGCCGCAGAGCCTGCGGCAGCGCGTGGCGGCGCTCGCCGGGCTGGAGGAAGGGGTGCTCGAGCGCGTGTACCGGGAACGGATCACGCTGTCTCCCGGGGCCGGCGTGCTGCTCGAGGCCGCGCGGCGCTGCGGCCTGAAGACGCTCCTCGTCTCCGGCGGCTTCACCTACTTCACGGACCGCCTGCGCGACCGGCTGGGCCTGGACGAGGCCTACGCGAACGATCTCGTGATCGAGGCGGGCCGGCTCGCCGGACGCGTCGCCGGCCCGCTGGTCGATGCCGAGGGCAAGGCGTGGCACGTGGCGCGGATGCGCAGGGAATTGTCGCTCGCGAAGGAACGCGTCCTGGTGATCGGCGATGGCGCCAACGATCTCGCGATGATGGAAGAGGCCGGAACGAGCATCGCGTTCCGCGCCAAGGCGATCGTCTCGAGCCGCGCGACTCATTCCCTCGCCCACGCCGGACTGGAGGGGGTGCTGGCGCTCTTCCCGATCTAGGCGTCGGGCTTCGTGGCGGACTGCGCCGGCGGGAAGTATACGTAGGCACCCTGCGCTACCCGGGCGGCCTCGCGCTCCTGCTGCACTTCGGGGTCCTGCAGGTGGTCCCACCAGGTGGCGCGATTGCGCTGGCGCAGTGCCTTCAGTTCCGGATGCCTGTCGAGCAGGTCGTCGAGAAAACGGGTCGCTTCGGAGACGTAGGCCATGCCCAACAATCTACACAAGTTATTGTTTTTGCACAAATCTTTTGACCGGCCTCGATGCCTGCTGGACATCCGGGGAAATCCTCGTACCATGGCGGCATCGGCTGCGGTGCCGGGCTAGCCGGCCCGCATCGATTCATCAGATCCCAAGAGTGCGCCTTGTGGGGCAGGTTTCCTGCCCCGTTTTTT
Source organism: uncultured Lysobacter sp. (assembly GCA_964579785.1). GTDB lineage: Bacteria > Pseudomonadota > Gammaproteobacteria > Burkholderiales > Usitatibacteraceae > FEB-7. The sequence goes on from CAZOIB010000327.1 coordinate 1,568, forward strand.
TGGCGGACGGCGTCGCGCCGCAGCCCCCGGCAGGGGGTATATAAGCAGCCATTGATATAGGTCACAAGGCTCCCCCCGCTGCAGGCGTCCAATGGTGTCCATCGGGCGCGACCAGCAAGGATGCCTTTCGCACGCAAGCAGCTGCCGGACGCGCCTCCTGACTTCAACACCCACAAGGAGCACGTCATGAAGGCACGCAGCATTGCCACCCTCGTCGCGCTGGGCTTCGCCACCGCGGCATGGGGCCAGGCCCCCGCCACGGCGGAGAAGCCCACCATCTCGAAACCCTGCATGAACTGCCACAAGGCGGCGCCCGGGGAACTGCAGGGGTCGTTCGAGAACGTCGCCTTCAAGTCGCAGTCGATCCAGATGAAGATCGACGCCGCCACCGAGATCGTCCGGTTCGATCCGAAAGCCATCAAGGTCACGGATGCGGGCGATGCCAAGACCGCGGAGGCGCTGCGCGAGATCAAGAAGGGGCACGAGGCGCGCATCGCGTACGTCGAGAAGGACGGCGTGAAGACCGCCACTGCCATCTGGTTCAAGGGCCCGATCAAGATCGCGCCCGAGAAGCTGATCATGTACGACGCGGTGGCCGCGCTGGTGGCCAAGGGCACCGAGGCGGGCAACTACACGCTCGTCGACTCCCGCCCGCTGCCGCGCGTGCAGGAAGGCACGATCCCCACCGCGATCAACCTGCCGTTCACCACCAAGGGGTTCGACGAGCTGGCCGCGAAGAAGCTGCCGGCGGACAAGGCCAAGCCCCTCATTTTCTTCTGCCAGGGCATCACCTGCATGTTGAGCCCCAACTCGCTGCGCCGGGCGGAGGCGATGGGCTACACGAACGTGAAGGTCTACCGCGAAGGCTGGCCGGAATGGACGCAGAGAAACGTCGGCGTGCTCGCCGCCGCGCACCTCAAGGAAGCCTGGATCGACAAGGACATTCCGCACGTCCTCATCGACGCACGTGCGGCGGGCGACCTGCAGGCGGGCTTCATCAAGGGAGCGGTGGCCATCGAGCCGGCGAAGGCGAAGGCCGCACTGGCGGGCTTCCCCGACAAGAAGCTCAAGGCGCCTTTCATGGTCTATGACGCCGACAACGGCAAGGCGGCAATGGACGTGGCGATGGCCATCACCAAGGCCGGCTACCCCAACGTCACCGTGGTCACCGGTGGCTTCAACGCCTGGAAGGCGGCCGGCTACACCGTCGCCACGGGCGCCCCGGCCACCAAGGTCGCGTACGTGCCGAAACCGCGTCCCGGCGACATCGGGCTGGAAGCATTCAGGAAGCTCGCGCTCGACACGCCTGCCGACACGCTCATCCTCGACGTGCGCAACCAGGACGAGGCCAACGCCGGCATGATCAAGGGCGCCAAGCTCATCCCCGACGAGGATCTCGTCGCGCGCATGGGCGAACTGCCGAAGGACAAGCGCATCGTCGCCCACTGCTCCACCGGCGTACGCGCCGAGATGGCCTATCACAAGCTCAAGGAGAAGGGCTACAACGCGGCGTTCGTGAAGGCCGACATCGAGATCAACAAGGCCGGCAAGCTCACCATCGCCGCCAACTGACCGGGACAGGTATCGGGGACGGTTCTCCGGAACCGTCCCCGTTTCTCATTCCGCTTCCTCGATCCAGGTCATCTGGATCGCCTCGAGGATCTTCTCGCCGGAGCGGTCCGGCGAATCCGAAAATCCTTCGAGTCCCATCACCCACTGGTGCAGGTCGGTGTAGCGGATCGTCTTCGGGTCGATGTCTGGGTACTTGTCGGCGAGAGCGATCGCAATGTCGCGCGTATCGGTCCATTTCATTTTGCTGTCGGCTCCTTCGTCGATGATCCGATCCTGGTGGCTCCTTCGTCGACCACGGTCATTTATTGCTCTCCGAGACCTGGTTGATCGTGTACTTCGGGATCTCCACGGTAAGGGGGGTGGCGCCCACCTTTGCCTGGCAGGAGAGCCGCGACGTGAATTCCAGACCCCACGCCTTGTCGAGGAGATCGTCCTCCTTCTCGCTCGCCGGCTCGAGCGAGTCGTAGCCCTCGCGCACCACCACGTGGCAGGTGGTGCAGGCGCAGGACTTCTCGCACGCGTGCTCGATGGCGATGCCGTGCCCGAGCAGGTTGTCGCAGAGGGTGGTGCCGGGTTCGGCGTCGAACTGCACGCCCTGCGGGCAGAGGGTCTCGTGGGGAAGGACGGTTACGAGAGTCACCTGGTCGGCACCTCGTCGAGCCGGCGACCCGCCAGCGCCCTGGACACGGAGCGATCCATGCGGCGCGCGGCGAACGGCTCGCTCGCGCGGTTGAGCGCCTCCACCGCGGACTTGAGCGCGCGGTGGTCCGTGCCGCGGCTCGCGGCGTCGAGCGATACGAGGCCGCCTTCGAGGGCCGCCCGCTCGTCGGCGGAAAGCAGGTCCCCATCCTGCGCGATTGCGGCGCGAATGGCGCCGGTCAACGCTTCGGCATCGACACGCTGTTCCGCGAGGGCGCGCGCATCGCGGTCGGCCTGCGCATGGTCGAAACCGTCGCGCAGCATCTTCGCGACCTCCTCGTCCGTCAGGCCGTAGGAAGGCTTGACCACCACGCTCGCCCCCACGCCGGTCGTCTTCTCGCGGGCGGAAACAGACAGCAGGCCGTCCGCGTCCACCTGGAAGGTCACCGCGATCCGCGCCGCGCCCGCCACCATGGGCGGGATGCCGCGCAGCTCGAAGCGGGCCAGCGAGCGGCAATCGGAGACCAGCTCGCGCTCTCCCTGCACGACGTGGATGGCCATCGCCGTCTGGCCGTCCTTGAAGGTGGTGAATTCCTGCGCCCGCGCGACGGGAATGGTCGAGTTGCGCGGGATCACCTTTTCGACCAGCCCGCCCATCGTCTCGAGGCCGAGCGACAGGGGAATCACGTCGAGGAGGAGCCAGTCGTCGCCGGCGGCGCGATTGCCCGCGAGCGCATTGGCCTGGATCGCCGCACCGATGGCGACCACCCGCTCGGGATCGAGGTTCACCAGCGGCTCGCGCTGGAAGAACTTCTCGACCGCGCGCTGCAGGTGCGGCATGCGCGTCGCCCCGCCGACCAGGACCACGCCGTCGATTCCCGCCGCGGTGAGACCCGCATCGCGCAGCGCCTTGCGGGTGGGCCCCAGTGTCTTCTGGATCAGCGGCGCGGTGATCTCCTCGAACTCGCGGCGAGTCAGCGCCAGGTGCATCTGCTGACCCCAGGTAAGCGTCACCCGGGCGTCTGCCGACTCCTCCGTGGTGAGGCGCTCCTTCACCTCCCGCGCGGCGACCAGCAGCCGGCGCGTGTCCCTGCCCGAGGCATCGGCAAGCCCGTGCGCGACGCGCCAGTGCATCGCGATGGCCTGGTCGAAGTCGTCGCCGCCCAATGCCGAGTCTCCGCTCGTGGAGAGCACCTCGAAGACGCCGCGCGTGAGCTTGAGGATGGACAGGTCGAAGGTGCCGCCGCCCAGGTCGAAGATCGCGAACGTGCCTTCGGAGGCGTTGTCCAGGCCATAGGCGATGGCGGCCGCGGTTGGCTCGTTGAGGAGACGCAGCACGTTCAGTCCCGCGATGCGCGCCGCATCCTTGGTGGCCTGGCGCTGCGAGTCGTCGAAATAGGCGGGCACCGTCACCACGGCCCCGAAGAGATCGCCGCCCAGGCTCGCCTCGGCACGCGCGCGCAGCACCTTGAGTATCTCGGCGGACACCTGGACCGGGGAACGCATGCCCGCGGCCGTCTCGATGCCGACCATGCCGGGCGCATCCACGAAGCGGTACGGCAACGCACCGTACTTGGCGACGTCCGCAACGCCGCGGCCCATGAAACGCTTCACCGACGTGATGGTATTGGCCGGGTCGTCCGCCGCCGAAGCCTGCGCGTCGTAACCCACCGCAATGGCGCCGTCGGCCGCATAGCGCACCACCGACGGCAGGAGCACGCGTCCCTGCACGTCCGGCAGGCACTCGGCGACCGAACTGCGCACGGTGGCCACGAGGGAATGCGTCGTGCCCAGGTCGATGCCGACCGCGAGGCGGCGCTGGTGCGGCTCGGGCGATTCGCCGGGCTCGGAAATCTGCAGGAGCGCCATCTAGGGAGTGTCCGTTCTTGACCGGTGACGGGAAGCGCTCATCGCATGCGCTCGTGCATCGCCTCGAGGGCGTCTTCGATCTCGCCCTCGATCTTGTCGAGGAAGCGAAGCTTGCGCACCAGCGAACAGCCGGCGTCGTAGTTGCGGTCGCCGCCCAGCGCGCGGGCGAGCAGCGCGTGCATCTCGGCTCGCGAGGTCTCGATCTCGCCGCGCAGGCCCTCGAGTGCCTCCGCGTCGCGCCGGGCGCGGCCGTCCTCGACCGTCTCGCGCCATTCCATCTGCTGCATGAGGAAATCCGGCGGCATCGCCGTGTTGGACTCCTCTTCCGTGTCGAACCCCTTGAGGGCCAGCAGGTAGCGCGCGCGATCGACCGGATTGCGCAGCGTCCGGTAGGCCTCGTTCGCCCTGGTCGCCCACTGCATCGCGACGCGCCGTTCCGCCTCGCTCGCGGAAGCGTAGCGGTCGGGATGCACGCGGCCCTGCAGCTCGCGATAGGCGCCGTCGAGCGCGTTCGCGTCCACCGCGAAGGAAACCGGCAGACCCAGGAGTTCGAAGTGATTGCGGGAGAATTCGGGCGTCATGGATGCGGAAAGGGGGCGTGGCCGCCCCCTCGCCATTTGGAACGAGTCCGCCTGGCGGCGTCAGACGTTGAACGACTCCCCGCAGCCGCAACGATCCTTCTCGTTGGGGTTGTGGAACTTGAAGCCCTCGTTCAGGCCCTCGCGCGCGAAGTCGAGCTCGGTGCCGTCGAGGTAGACGAGGCTCTTCGGGTCGATGAGGACGCGCACGCCGTTCGACTCGAACTGGAGGTCGCCCTCCTGCGCCTCGTCGGCGAACTCGATCTTGTAGGCCATCCCGGAGCAGCCGGTGGTCTTGACGCCGAGGCGCAGTCCGATCCCCTTGCCCCGCCTGGAAATGTAGCGCTTGACGTGCTCCGCCGCGCGGTCGGTGAGTGTCACGGCCATGTTCAGCGGGGGTCCCCAGCTAGCTGGGGCTTCCTATCTTCTGGTTGCGCGGACGACACCGGTTCCTCGCCCTCGCCGTACTTCTTGCGATAGTCGGCGATGGCGGCCTTGATCGCGTCCTCGGCGAGGATCGAGCAGTGGATCTTCACCGGGGGCAACGCCAGCTCCTCCGCGATCTGCGTGTTGCGGATGCCGGAGGCCTCGTCGAGGGTCTTGCCCTTCACCCACTCGGTGACGAGCGATGAGGAGGCGATGGCCGAGCCGCAGCCGTAAGTCTTGAACTTCGCGTCCTCGATGATGCCGTCCTTGCCGACCTTGATCTGCAGCTTCATGACGTCGCCGCAGGCAGGCGCGCCGACCATGCCGGTAGCCACGCCATCCTCGTCCTTCGCGAACGACCCCACGTTGCGGGGATTCTCGTAGTGATCGATGACTTTTTCGCTGTATGCCATTTGTCTGTCCTCAGTTACCCTCACCCCGGCCCTCTCCCAAGGGAGAAGGAGGTATCAATGTGTCGCCCACTGGACGGAATTCAGGTCGACGCCGTCCTTGTACATTTCCCACAGCGGGCTCATCGCGCGCAGCTTGCCGATGCGCTCGTGGATGAGTTTCACCGCGAAATCGATGTCCGCCTCGGTCGTGTAGCGGCCGATGGTGAAGCGGATGGAGCTGTGCGCCAGCT
>CAZOIB010000328.1:0-6024 GCA_964579785.1 uncultured Lysobacter sp.
GCAGTCGCGCTTCACGAAGGCGAGGAGGTCGTCGGCTCGGGACATGAACGGGGCTTGCCGCGATAAGGATGGACAACTAATATATTAGTATGTTTCCCGCCTCGTCAACGCGGCCCGACGCGCAGTCCCTCAAGGCGGCGATCGCGCGCGACTTGCGCGAGCGGATCGCGCGCGGGGTGCTTCCCCTCGGCGGGCGCATCTCCGACAAGGCGATCGCGGAGGAACTGCACGTGAGCCGCACGCCGGTGCGCGAGGCGCTGCTGCAGCTCGCCGGCGAGCACCTCGTGGTCGTGCAACCGCAGCGCGGGACTTTCGTCTTCGCGCCCACCAGGGAGGAAATGCGCGAGCTGTGCGAATTGCGCGGCGTGCTCGAGGCGGGTGCGGCACGCCTGCTCGCAGGGCGCAGTGACCGGGCTGCCGCCGCCGAGCTGGCCGCCATCGCGCAGCAGGCCCGGGACGCCCTCGCCCGCCGCCAGTGGGACACCTGCGCGGATCTCGACACGCACTTCCACGAGGTGCTGGTCGGGCGCTGCGGCAACCGGCTGCTCGCCGCGAGCTACCGCGCCATTTCCGACCAGGTGCGCGCGCTGCGCCGTCACCTGCCGCACACGCGCGAACGCGTTGCGCGGGGGCTGGACGAGCACGCCGCCATCGCAAGGGCGATTGCGCGAGGCGATGGGGAACGCGCCGCCGCCACCCTCTCCACCCACGTCGAGAACGTGCGCCGCCTGCTCGAGGGGCGCCTCAGGGATTGAGCTGCTGGTAGACGCTGGTGGAGACGCGCGAAAGCATCGCCTTGTCGACCTCGCCAGAGAGCGCATAGCCCCAGTTGCCGTCGATCCAGTAGAAGACCGACACCTTGCCTTCCTGCGTGTAGCGGAACGCGGTCTGCTCCTCGCTCCGGCCGCGGGCCGACACATAGAGCGTGAGGCGCTTGCCGGCCGGCTCCTGGTACATGAATTGCGCGACCGGGCCGTCGGGGCCGGGCAGCAGGCGCCCGCCAAGAAGCTCGAACCCTTCCGCGGTCAGCACCGGCACCTTGAGCTTCGTGCCGAGGCGCTTGGAAAGCCAGTTCACGAGGTGCTCCTGCTGGGTGGCGTCCACCTCCACCGGGTGGCGCACCTCGACCGCGTAGACCGCGTGGGCGCGCGCGGCCCGCCCGGCCAGCGTCGCGGGAACCGACGCCGCAGGTGTTGCGGCCACCGGCTGCGCCGGGAGCTTGTCGCGCCACGCCAGCGGAGCCGCGAGCCCGATGGCGATGCCCGTCACGAGGATGGCGGCCGCGCGCGCGTGATCCATCCACTGCGGCCGCTTCAGGAGCAGGCGCTCCGGCACCGGCTCGAAGAGCACGCCATCGAAGCGCTCGCGCAGCAGGTGGCGCTGCTCCACCAGCTGCAGCACGCGCCGCGCCGACTCCTCGTCCTGCGCGAGGGCCGCCTCCACCGCCGCGCGCCCGGCCGGGTCCAGCGCGCCGTCCACGAAGGCCTGCAGCATGTCGTCGTCGATCGTCATCGCACCACCTTGAGGCCGGCCTGCGGCGCCGTGCCATCCATGCAGCGGCGCAATCTCTCCCGCCCCCGCGAAAGGCGCGACATCACCGTGCCGATGGGCACGCCCAGCGCGCGGCTCACCTCCTCGTAGCTCATGTCCTCCAGGCTCACCATGAGGACGACCTCGCGCTGCTCGGCGGCCAGGGTCGCGAGCGCCCGCTCGAGGTCGCGCACGTCGGTGACCCAGTCGGGGGTCGTGGCGCCGGGAAAATTCTCGTCCAGCTCCGCGGTGGGCGAGAGCTTGCGCGACTTGAGCTGGTTCACGAAGACGTTGTGCATGATGGAAAAGAGCCAGGCGCGCAGGTTTCCCGGGCGCCAGAGATGGAACTTGCGCATCGCGCGCTCGAGCGTGTCCTGCACCAGGTCGTCGGCGGCGTCCCGGTCTCCCACGAGCGCCCGGGCATAGCGGCGCAGGTTGGGGATGTACGGGACGATGAGGTCGTGGCTCACTTTTTCGGTGCCGGCAGCAGGCGTTGCAGGACGGTCCATGGCGTGAACAACCGCCCTGCCGCGCTTATTCCATCGACGCCTCAGCCCAGGGTGATGCCTTCGGCGGCCATGACCCTCTTCACCGCGGGCCGCGCCAGAAGGCGCTCGACGAGGGCGGTGTAATGCGGGAGGTCCTTCACCGGGAGGCCGTTGCGGTTCCCCCAGCGGTAGAAAACCAGCAGGTAGGCGTCGACGACGCTGTAGCGGTTGGCGATGGCCCAGCGCTTGCCCGCCAGGAGCCGGTCGATCTCGCGCAGGCTTTCGCCGAAGGATGCACGGCCGCCCTCCTTCACCGCCTCGACGCACGCGGAGCCGCTGACGTAGCGCTCGGGCCGGTAAATGTGCGCGAAGGCGGGATGCACCGTGTCGGCCAGCCACGCCATGAGGGAGAGCGCCTGCGCCTGGTCCCAGGTCCGCGCCGGCCAGAGGCCCTTCGCCGGGAAGCCGCCGCCGAGGAAAGCGAGGATGGCGACGTTCTCCACCAGCACCTTGCCGTCCACGGCGAGGGCCGGCACGCGGCCGCGCGGATTGATCCTCAAGTACTCCGGCGAGCGCTGTTCGCCGGTGGCGGTCGCGATCTTCACGGCTTCGTAGGGGATCCCGAGTTCCTCCAGGACGATGTGCGGTGCGAGCGAACACGCGCCCGGCGAGTAGTAGAGTGCGATCTTCACGGCTTCCTTCCGGATGGGGGTACGAATGCATTTTCGCACGCTCGCGCGACTCCTCGCCGCCCTCGCGATGGCTGCCTGCACGACGGTCCTCGCGCAGGAAAGCGCGCATCCCTCAGCCCCGGCGGCCTCCCGCATGCGGGAGGCCGCGGCGCGCTTCCTCGCGGCCGTTCCCGAGGGCACGCGCGCGAAAGCGGTGCGGCCATTCGACGACCGCGACCGCGTGGACTGGCACTACACGCCGCGCAGCCGCAACGGCGTGGCGCTCAGGGAGCTGGATGCGAAGGGTCGCGGGGCGGCGCATGCGCTCCTGCGCGAGGCCCTCTCCGCGGGGGGATACCAGCGCGTCGTGAACATCATCGAGCTCGAGCTGGTGCTGCGCGAGATCGAGACCTTCGGCCTGATGCGCGACCCGGAGAAGTACCACCTCACGATCTACGGCACGCCGGACAGGACGAGGGCCTGGGGCTGGCGCTTCGAGGGACACCATCTGTCGCTAAACTTCACGCTCGCCGGCGACCGGATGGCGGTGGACACGCCCAGTTTCTTCGGCGCCAATCCGGCCCTGGTCGGTTCGGGGCCGCGCAAGGGCCTGCGTGCGCTCGCCGCGGAAGAGGAGGAAGCGCGCGCCCTGCTCGCCTCGCTTTCCGAAGCGCAGCGCCGGGAGGCGGTGTTCGACTCGCGCACCTACGGCGACATCGTCTCCGGCGTTGCGGAGAAGGTCGATCCGCTCGATGCGGTCGGGATCGCCGCCTCGCGGCTGGACGAGAAGCAGCGCGCGCAACTCGTTCGGCTGATCGAGGTGTATGCGGGCACGTTCGAGCCGGGTCTCGCGAAGGCGCGCATGGAGCGCGTGCGCGAGGGCGGCATCGCCAATATCCGGTTCGGCTGGGCCGGCGCGACGGAGAAAGGCCGGCCCCACTACTACCGCATCCAGGGGCCGCGCTTCCTCGTCGAGTACGACGCCTCGCAGGGCGGCGGCAACCACATCCACACCGTGTGGCGCGACTTCCGCGGCGACTTCGGCCGCGACCTGCTGCGCGAGCACTACTCCCTGGCACAGGGGACCACCCACCATCACCAACGAACCCGGTTCGTGAACCGGGTTCATGAACGGGACTAGAGGCGGATGAGTAGCGAGGAGGTGTCGAAGCGGCTGCCGCCGGCCTTCTGCACGTCGCCGTAGAACTGGTCGACCAGCGCGGTGACGGGAAGGCTCGCGCCATTGCGCTTGGCCTCGTCAAGGCAGATGGCGAGGTCCTTGCGCATCCAGTCCACCGCGAAGCCGAAGTTGAACTGGCGCTCGACCATCGTCTTGCCGCGGTTTTCCATCTGCCAGCTCTGGGCGGCCCCCTTGGAGATGACGTCGAGCACCAGGTTGGGATCGAGCCCGGCCTTCTCCGCGAAGGCGATGCCTTCGGCGAGCGCCTGCACAAGGCCGGCGATGCAGATCTGGTTGACCATCTTGGTGAGCTGCCCGGCCCCCGCGCCGCCCAGCAGCGTGACCGCCCTGGCGTAGCAGTCCATCACCGGTTTCGCGCGCTCGAAGGGAGCCGCATCGCCGCCGCACATGACGGTGAGCTTGCCGTTCTCCGCGCCCGCCTGTCCGCCGGAGACCGGCGCGTCGATGAAGTCGATGCCGCGCTCGCGCGCCTCCGCGTAGATGCGCCGCGCGACATCGGCCGAGGCCGTCGTGTGGTCGATGAGGACAGCGCCCTTCTTCATTCCCTCCAGGGCGGCGGCGGAAACCTCGGCCAGGTCGCGGTCGTTGCCGACGCACATGGCCACGAAGTCGGCGCCTCGCGCCGCTTCGCCCGGTGTCGCGGCCGACTGCCCGCCATGCTTCTGCACCCACGCCTCGGACTTGGCGGCCGTGCGGTTGTAGACGGTGACTTCGTAACCCTTGGCCTTGAGGTGCCCGGCCATGGGGAAACCCATGACGCCCAGGCCGAGGAAAGCGACTTTTGCGGACATCCTGATTCTCCTTCGGGGTTGCGGTCCCGCCTGCCGGTTTCGTGCGCGTGCGCGCGAGTCCCGGTCAGGCGAGTTCCTTGTTGACGAGATGGGGCGGCACCTGGCCGTTCAGCACCGCGGTGAGGTTGGCCACCGCCGTCTCGCACATGCTGAGGCGCGTGGCGCGGGTGGCGCTGCCGATGTGCGGCGTGAGGACCGCGTTGGGAAGGGCGAGGTAGCCGGCATGGATCTTCGGCTCCCCCTCGAACACATCGAGACCGGCACCGGCAATCCGCTTCTCCTGCAGCGCCTCCACCAGCGCGGCATCGTCGACAACTCCGCCGCGCGCGGTGTTCACGAGTATGGCCGTGCGCTTCATCTTCGCGATCTCCGCTGCGCCGATGAGGTGGTGCACGGCCGGCGAGTACGGGACCATGACCACCACGAAATCGGATTCCGCGAGCAGCCGGTCGCGCTCGACCCAGGTGGCATTGAGCCGCTGCTCGTCCGCCGGCGGGATGCGGCCGCGGTTGTGATACAGGACGCGCATGTCGAAGCCGGTGGCGCGCTTCGCGATCGCCTGCCCGATGCGCCCCATGCCGATGATGCCGAGCGTGGCATGGTGAACATCCGTGCCCAGCGGCGACTGCATGGCGAAGGCGAGCCTCCAATCGCCGCGGCGCACCTGCGCGTCGCCCTCGGCGATGCGCCGCGCGGCCGCCATGAGGAGCGCCCAGGTGAGGTCGGCCGTGGTGTCGTCCAGGACGCCGGGCGTGTTGGTGACGCGGATGCCGCGCCTCGTGCACGCGGCGATGTCGACGTTGTTCGTGCCGACCGCGATGTTGGAGACGACCTTGAGGCCCGGAGCGGCGGCGAGCACCGGCTCGTCGATGCGGTCCATCACCGTGGCGAGCACGCCCTGCTTGTCCGCCAGCCGCTGCGCCAGTTCATCCGGCGGCCAGGGCCGGTCGTCGTCGTTGTGTTCGACCTCGAAGCGCGCGCGCAGTGCCTCGAGCACCTCCGGGAAGACCGCGCGCGTGACGAGGACCCTCACTTGTACAGCGTGTGCGGCAGCCAGAGACCGATCTCCGGGAAGGCGTAGAGTAGCGCCAGGGCCACGACCTGGATGCCCATGAACGGCAGCATCCCCGCGAAGATCTGGTTCAGCGTCACGTGCGATGGAGAGACACCCTTCAGGTAGAACGCGGCCATCGCCACCGGCGGCGACAGGAACGCCGTCTGCAGATTCAGCGCCACCAGCAGCCCGAAGAACAGCGGATCGACGTTGAACTTGACCAGCAGCGGAATGAAGATCGGCATGAAGATCACGATGATCTCCGTCCACTCCAGCGGCCAGCCGAGGA
>CAZOIB010000329.1:0-1738 GCA_964579785.1 uncultured Lysobacter sp.
GCGAAGAAGGGCGAGACCCTCACCGAGTACTGGGACTACACGCACCGGATCTTCGAGTGGCCGGACGGCGGCTACACCAACATGATCCTCGACGACGGCGGCGATGCCACATTGCTGCTGCACCTGGGGGCGCGCGCCGAGGCCGACGCCAAGGTGCTGGCCAACCCGGGCAGCGAAGAGGAAACCTGCCTCTACGCTTCCATCAAGGCCAAGCTCGCGCAGGACCCGAAGTGGTACTCCACGCGCCTCGCCAAGGTGCGCGGCGTCACCGAGGAAACCACCACGGGGGTCAAGCGCCTCTACCAGATGGCGAAGGAGGGCACGCTCAAGTTTCCCGCCATCAACGTGAACGACTCGGTCACCAAGAGCAAGTTCGACAACCTCTACGGCTGCCGCGAGTCGCTCGTGGACGGCATCAAGCGCGCCACCGACGTGATGATCGCCGGCAAGGTCGCGGTGGTCGCGGGCTACGGCGACGTGGGCAAGGGCTCGGCGCAGGCGCTGCGCGCGCTCTCCGCGCAGGTCTGGGTCACGGAAATCGATCCCATCTGCGCGCTGCAGGCGGCGATGGAAGGCTACCGCGTCGTGACGATGGACTACGCCGCCGACAAGGCCGACATCTTCGTCACCGCTACCGGCAACTACCAGGTCATCACGCACGAGCACATGGCGCGCATGAAGGACCAGGCGATCGTCTGCAACATCGGCCACTTCGACAACGAGATCGACGTCGCGTCGCTCAAGGCCTACGAGTGGGACAACATCAAGCCCCAGGTCGACCACGTCATCTTTCCCGACGGCAAGCGCATCATCCTGCTGGCCGAGGGGCGGCTGGTGAACCTGGGCTGCGGCACCGGGCACCCGAGCTACGTCATGAGCTCGTCCTTCGCCAACCAGACCATCGCGCAGATCGAGCTCTTCAACCATCCCGAGCGCTATCCGGTCGGCGTGTACGTGCTGCCCAAGCACCTGGACGAGAAGGTGGCGCGGCTGCAGCTGACGAAGCTCGGCGCGCAGCTCACCGAGCTGACCGACGCGCAGGCGCGCTACATCGGCGTGGCGAAGTCCGGCCCGTACAAGCCCGAGCAGTACCGCTACTAGCGAAGGGGAAGGGGACGCGGCCCGGCCGCGCCCCCGCCACCGTGCCCATGCAGACGCAAAGAAACCGCCCGCGGCAATTCAGCTTCGAGTTCTTCCCGCCCAAGACGCCGGAGGGCGAGGAGAAGCTGCGCAATGCCCGCCGCCAGCTCGCGCAGCTGAAGCCCGCCTTCATGTCCTGCACCTTCGGGGCCGGCGGCTCGACGCAGGAAGGCACGCTGCGCACCATCCTCGAGATGCACCGCGAGGGCCAGACCGTGGCGCCGCACATCTCGTGCATCGGTTCGCGGCGCGAGACGATCGCGGCCCTCCTGGAGCGGTACCGCGATGCCGGCATCCGGCGCCTGGTCTGCCTGCGCGGCGACCTGCCCTCCGGGATGGCGGTGGCCGGCGAGTTCCGCTACGCGGCCGACCTCGTGCGCTTCGTGCGCGCGCAGACCGGCGACTGGTTCCACATCGAAGTGGCGGCGTATCCCGAGTTCCATCCGCAGGCGCGCCGCCCCGCGGACGACCTGGCGCACTTCAAGGAGAAGATCGAGGCCGGCGCCAATTCGGCGATCACGCAGTACTTCTACAACGCGGACGCCTACCTGCACTTCGTCGAGTCGGTCGAGGCGCTGGGCGTGGACGTGCCGATCGT
>CAZOIB010000330.1:0-3199 GCA_964579785.1 uncultured Lysobacter sp.
ATGCGCAGCGATTCGGCCGGAAACGGCAGCTCGCCTCTCGCGGGCGTCGCGCCGAGCAGGACGAAGCCGCTCGCGGCGACGCCGACGAGCAGCGCCGCGGCCCCCACGTCGAGGGCCATTGCGAGCGGTCTTGCGAGCGCGGCGCGCAGCGGCTCCCGCCACAGCAGCGCAAGGCCGATCGCGAGCACGGCCGGGGGCAGCAGGAACGAGAGCGCGTTCGAGGGATTCATGTGTCCGGTCGCCGGGTCGTAGCCGAAGCACCAGATGCGGAAATCTTCGGCGAAGGCCCCGAGGCCGCTCGGACCCGCGGGCGTGACGAGCACCGCGAGCATGAGCAGCTCGTAGAACGCTACGAACGAGAGCGCGAAAGCCGGGAAACGCCCCCCCGAGAAGAATCTCAGGATGCCGTCGGCGATGGTCTCCGACCTGGTCATGGGGCGTCTCCCGGCTGCTTCATCTCGCGCTATCGGACCCACCAGACGTCGGCGAGCCACTTCCAGTTGGCGAAGTAGTACACGGCAAAGCAGGCGAGGAAGACCCCCACCAGCACCGCCGTACCGGGCACGTAGTGGTCGGGATCCGCATGCCCGGACGCGCCCTTCGCGGCCTGCGGCGCGCGCCGCTCGGTGTGCCAGGGCTCCATTGCCCTTCCGGCATTCGACTTGCCGAAGAAGACCGTCGTCACCACGAGACCGATGTACAGGAAGAGGGCGGTGAAGGCGACGATGGCGCCCACGCCCATGATGCCCAGCATCACGTGCGCACCCGGGTCCATGCCCACCGCGAACGTGGCGCCGGCGTGCTCCGCATCCCACGTGCGGCGCGGCACGCCATAGGAGCCTGCGAACGACATGCCGACGGCGAGCGTCGTGATGCCGCCCGCGAACAACCAGGGCTGGATCCGGCACAGTGTCTTCGCGTAGAACTCTTTCCGGAAGATCAGCGGCACGACGTAGTAGGTGAGCGCCATGAAGGCGAGCGTGGTTCCGCCCACGACCGTCACGTGGAAGTGCCCCGGAATGCGGAGCGTGTTGTGAGCCATGATGTTGATCTGCTGGGTGCCGAGCACGACGCCGGTGATGCCGCCACCGAAGCCGAAGATCACGAGCGAGAAGAAGAAGCCCGAGAAGCCCGGATTCGACCACGGGGCGTTGGTGAGCCAGCCGAAGAGCCCCTGGCCGTAGCCCTTCTTGCGCATGGCGACCTCGACCGAGGCCGGCACCGTGAAGCCGTGAATCATCGAGGCCAGCACCGCGAGGTACATGGCGTACGAGGTATTCCAGATTTTCCAGGAGGCGCCGACGCCGGGGTCCACCAGGATGTGGTGGGCCGAGGCCACGTTGATGAAGAGGATGTAGAGCACGAACGCGCCGCGGCACACGGCCTCGCTCAGCGGCTTCGCGCCCGTGGTGAGCGTGGCGAGGAAGTACCAGACGGCGACCATGGCGCACACGTTCACCTGCTGGGACATGTGGCCGAGGCCCCACCAGGTGATGCGGTACCAGCCCGGGTCGGGCGCGCCCACCATGCCGACCGACCACAGGAAGGTCGGGATCAGCGTGACCGCGCCGTGGAGCAGCGTCACGACGGCGATGATCGCCGCTGCCGTTGCGCCGAAGACGACGAGCGGCACCGAGCCCTCGTAGGTGTGATCGCGCTTTGCGATGTAGATCGTGCCGAAGTAGTTGCCCACCGCGATCAGCGCCCCGACCGCGTGCAGGATGACGCCCAGGTAGAAGACCGGATGCGCCAGAAGCGGCACGTAGGAGGTCATGAGGACGTCGGCCTTCCCGGCGAAGATGATGAAGTCCACCATCAGCGCGCCGAGCGTCATCAGGATGAATCCGACCCAGGCGAGCCCCGGCGAGTAGAGACGCGTGTTGAGGAGCGTGGTCGGGACGAAGTAGAGGATCGCGATCTCGAAGTTGAGGATCCAGAAGATCAGCATGTTGAGGCCGTGAAGCGTCAGGATCCGGTAGTACCACTCTGCACTCAGCAGGTGGACGGCGGGCCAGCGCGTGAGCCCGAGAAGGATCGCGCCGACGCCGCCGACGAGCAGGAAGATCACGGCGAAGACTGCGTGGAGCTTGACGAACTTCTCGGCGGTGGCGCAGACCGGGAGACCGGTCGTGTCACAGGTGCGAACGGCTCCCCGGGCCTGGTTGCCCATGGGACGCGACGGAATCGGCATGCTGCCGGAAACTGTGGTGGCCATGGGCCCTCCTACTCGGTGACGAGGATGCGGCCCGTCATCAACTGATGGCCGATCCCGCAGAATTCGTTGCAGACGATCGAGAATTCGCCGGAGCTCGTCGGGGTGAGCGTGAGCACGTGGTCGTAGCCCGGCAGCACCTGGAAGTTCATGTTCACCGGCTGGAGCGAGAAGCCGTGCTGCAAGTCGAGCGACGAGATGTGCAGGCGGTACGACTGTCCCTTCTTGAGCTTGAGAACCGGCGTCCACTTCCACATCTGCGCCTGCAAGTACGCGTCGCCGCCCGGCGGCGGCTCGACGATCGGAACGTTGCTGATCTCACCGGTCTTGTAGGTCTCGACGAACTTCGCCACGCGCTGGGTGAATTCGATCGGTGTGGTCCGGTACGACTCACCGGTCGCGTTCTGCTTGCCATAAAAATGCCAGTAGGGCATGGCGACGGTCATCACCATGCACCAGGCGAATGCGAGGCCGATCCACGTTCTCTCGGCGCCGACGGGCGCCTTGAACCAGCCTGCCGGGAGTGTGCTGATGCTCATGTCCTGGTTCCTTTCCCCAATCTACGGAAGCACTGCCTTGGGCAGGTTCCAGAGCTCGATCCATCCCCATACGGTGAACGAGAGGGTGGGCAGTACGACGCCCAGGACCAGCAGCAGCCACGGGTTGTCCATCAATTTCTGCAACCAATGCTTGTCTTCGGTTTCATGTTTGCTCATCGAACGACCTCTCCTTGCACTGCGAGCGGAGCCGTGGCCCGCCCGGTGACTTCCGATCCGTTGCGCCACGCCCAGACGGCGACGCACAGGAAGACGATCCCGCCGGCGGCAGCGACGAAGCCGCCGAGGCCCATCACCGTGAGACCGACGCTCTCGGCGAACGTGCGTGCCGCCTGCTCGGCACCGTAAGCCTTGCGGCCCATGCCGTGCGCGCCGGCCAGCGCGAAGCCCGCAGCGAACAGCGCCATGCCGGCGCCGTAGAGCAGCGGCT
>CAZOIB010000331.1:0-12727 GCA_964579785.1 uncultured Lysobacter sp.
AAGAACGGCGGGCACACGCTCGCGGTCTACCCGGACGGCGAGGAGCGCGGCAAGGCCACGTGCGTGAAGCTCCTGGAGGCGGGCCGCGTCGATTTCATCGCCGAGGCCGACTACCGCAAGGGCAGCAAGCTCTCGCGGCGCGTGGAGCTGCTGCTCGACGCGATCGTCGCCGACATCGCCTACCGCCGCGAAGCGTTCGACTGCCGCGCCGAGCACCGGGCGAGGTAGATGACGCCGCTCACGTTCAAGGCGCTGCGGCTGCTGGCCGACGGGCACTTCCACTCCGGCGCGCAGATCGCGCGCCGCCTGGACCGCTCGCGGGCGGCCGTCTCCGACACGCTGAAGGGCGCGGGCACCCTGGGCGTGGAAGTGTTCTCCGTGCCCGGCAAGGGCTACCGGCTCGCCCAGCCCATCGAGTTCCTCGATGCGCACGCCATCGTCTCCGCGCTCGGTCCCGCTGCCGCGCGCGTGCGCCTGACGCTCCTGGACGAGGTCGACTCCACCAGCACGCATCTCGCCTCGCTGGCACAGGCGGGCGCGCCCTCGGGCACCTGCGTGGCCGCGGAATGGCAACGCGCGGGGCGCGGCCGGCGGGGGCGCAGCTGGCAGGCGGGCCTGGGATGCTCGCTCACCTTCTCGCTCCTTTGGCGATTCGAGCAGGGCGCAGGCCACCTGGCCGGACTCTCGCTCGCGGTGGCCGTGGCCGCGGCGCGGGCGCTCGAGGCGGCCGGGGTGGACGGCGTCGGGCTCAAGTGGCCCAACGATCTCGTGCACGACTGGAAGAAGCTCGGCGGCATTCTCGTCGAGTCCACCGGCGACATGCTCGGCCCGACCGCGGCGGTCGTCGGCGTGGGCCTCAACTTCCGGCTGGGCGCACCGCTCGCCGCGCGCATCGACCAGCCCGCCACCGACCTCGCCTCGGTGTGCACGGCCCTGCCGTCGCGCAATGCCCTGCTGGCCCGCCTGCTGGCGGAGCTCACGTCCGCACTCGGGCAATTCGGCCGCGACGGCTTCGCCGCCTTCCGCGAGGACTGGCGCGCCCGCCATGCCTACGCCGGGCGGCGGGTGCAGGTGCTCGCGGCCGACCAGCCGGCACGGGCCGCGGAAGTGATCGACGTCGCCGCCGACGGCGCGCTCCTCGTCGCGATCGCCGGTCGCACCGAACGCCTCACCTCCGCGGAGATCTCGCTGCGCCCCCTGCCTGAATCGGAACCGGGTTCATGAACCCGGTTCCGGTGCTGGCGATCGACGCGGGCAATACGCGCATCAAGTGGGGACTGCGCGTCGGCGAGGAATGGGTGGCGAGAGGCGCGCTCGCCACGGCGGACGCCGCGAAGCTCGGCCGCGACTGGCCCGCGCTGCCGCCGGGCACGCGCGCGCTCGGCTCCAACGTGGGCGGTTACGCCGTGCAAACCTTCCTCTACGAGGCCTGCGCACGCCACGACCTGGTGCTGTCGCTCATCGCCTCCCGGAGCGAGCAGCTCGGCGTGACCAGCCACTATCGCGACCCCGCGCAGCTCGGCAGCGACCGCTGGGCAGCGCTGGTGGCTGCGCGCCACGCGAGTCCCTCGAACCAGCTCGTGGTCAACGCGGGAACGGCGCTCACCGTGGACGCCCTGCGTGCCGACGGCATCTTCGCCGGCGGCCTCATCGTGCCCGGCCCGGCGCTCATGCGCCGCTCGCTCGGCGAGGCCACCGCGCAACTGCGCCTCACCGACGGGATCTTCGAGCCGTTTCCCCGCTCCACGCCGGACGCGATCACGACCGGCTCGGTGCAGGCAGCCATCGGCGCCATCGAACGCATGCGCGACGCGATGACCGCCGCGGGCTTCGCGCCGCAGCGCATCGTCCTTTCCGGCGGCGGCGCCCCCGAACTCGAGCCGCACCTTCCCATGCCCGTCACCTTGAACGACAATCTCGTCCTCGACGGCCTCGCCCTCATCGCCCGCGCAACCTGACGCTCCCCGTGTCCCGCCTGCTGTTCTTCCTGCTCCTCGTCGCGAACCTCGCCTTCGGCGCGCACCTGTGGCTCACCGGCCCGGCCGGCGAGCCGGACTTCTCGCAGCGCGAAAGAAATCGCGACGAGGCCAGGATCATCGCCGTCATCCCGCCGATCATCGCCGCACGCCGGGCCGAGGAGACGCGCATGCAGGTGCAGACCCTGTCCGGCGCGGCCTGCGTGGAGTTCGCCGGCGTGGCCGCGTCCGACCTGCCGCAGGCGCGCGAGGCCTTCGCCGCCATGCAGCTGGGGGAACGCTACTCGGAGCGGCGCGTGGAGGAGATCACCCGCCACTGGGTCTTCATTGCCCCCGCGAAGGATCGCCGCACGGCCGAACAGTCGGCTGCGCTCCTGCGCCAGCGCGGCATCACCGAGCTGTCGATCCGCCCCGACCATGCCATCTCGCTCGGGGTCTTCTCCACGGAGGAAGCCGCCCGCCGCTACCTGGCGCAGATCGAGGCGAAAGGCACGAAGGGCGCCCAGGTCGGTCCCTTTGCCAAGGAAGTGCGCGACTCGGTGTTCCTCGTGCGCGACCCCGACACGCAGCTCGTAACGCGGCTCGCCCTCCTGCAGCGCGACCACCCCACGTCCACGCTGCGCGCCGTCCCGTGTCCCGCGCCGGAAAGCAACGGCACCACGGCCGCGAAGGCGCAGGGCCAGGCCGCCACGGCACCCCAGCAGGCCGCCCAGCCACAACCTGCGACGCCGGCCAAGCCCGCACCGCAGGCTTCGGTTCCGGCTGCACCGAAGGCGGCACCGACGCAGAATCCGCCGCAGGCGGCGACGCCGGCAGCCTCCCAGGCCGCGAAGAAGTAGGCGCGCGCGGCGCCGGCTAGTCCCGGTGAAAGCGGATGTCGCCGTAGTAGGCGACGGTGCGCGCTCCGGTGTTGTCGGAGTCGCTCATGATGCCCACGGCCTTCACGTGCGGCGGCTCCTCGCCGAAGGCGCGGCGGTAGTCCTCGAGCAGGTTGACGCGCTCCTCGTGCCAGGAGCCGAGGTCCTTGCGGCCGCTGCCGGCGACGATCATCTTGATGCGGGTGGAGTAGTGGTGGGTGATGATCGCGCCCTCGGGCAGGTGGTTTTCCCAGATGTACATGATGGTCGCGTAGGGCAACTCGTTGCCGCCCATCGCCTTGAGGAGGTCGTAGTTGATCTGCTCCTCGGGCGGCAGCCGGTCGCGCCCGCCTTCGAAGACGACCAGTACGCGCGCCGGCGAATCCTCGACGTGCGCCAGCGTGTTGTTGGCCTCGACGTTCAGCTCGGGCACCTTCCACTTCCACGTGAGCCACGGATACTCGCGGGGATCGGCGGCGACATCGTGCCGCAAGCCGGAGGCGGAAGAGTCCGCCGTCGCCTGCAAGGCGACGGTGCCTTCGAAGGGAACGAGGCGGTACTCCGTGGGCTTCTTGAAGCGCGCCAGCCGGACCGGCTTCCAGGCGGGCGGCAAGGCGTCCAGCGCCGCCGTCGAGAAAGGGGAGAGCCGCGGCTCGCCATCGTGGCCCGCCGTCCCGAAGTCGACGGTGGCGCGCGGCACCGTGGCAACGGTCGCCGGCGGCACAGGAACGCTCGCGCAGGAAGCTGACAGGAGGGCGGCGAGCGCTGCAGCGTATGCGGATCGATTCACGATATCGGTTATTCTGGCCGGCCAACGGAGTGCGGCTAGTCTAGTCGCGTTTGGCGCGCCACGCCCGCCGTTTCCCAATTCCTGCCGAACATGCCGACACCCCGCCGCACCGCCGCATGCCTGGCCGCGTCCGTCCTCCTCGTGACCGGCTGTGCCGCGTTCGATCCCCACAACGTCCTTTCCCGCCATGCGCCCGCCACCCCGGCAGGGGCGGACACGCCCGTTCCCGCGGTAGCGAGCCCCTCCCTGGGTCTCGCGGCCCGGAAGACCGCGCTCGACTTCGTCTGGAACACGATCAACGAGCGTTACTACGACCCGAACCTGAACGGCGTGGACTGGCGGGCTGCCCGCGAGCGCTGGGCGCCGCTCGCGCTGGCGGCGGCCAGCGACGAGGAGTACTGGGACCACCTCGATCGCATGGCCGGCGAACTGCGCGACGCCCATACGCGCGTGGAGTCGCCGAAGCGCGCCGAACTCATCGCGCGGGACGAGTCGGTGAGCCTCGGCATCGCCTTCCTGCCGCTCGAGGGCCGGCTGGTGGTGACGGGCGTGCGCGCCGACTCCGATGCGTATTGGGCTGGCGTGCGCACCGGCATGACGCTCGCGGAGGTCGGCGGCCAGCCCGCGCAGGCCGCCTATGCCGCGGCGCTGGACGATGCCCGGCAAAGCTCCACGGCGCAGGCGAGGCACCGCGCGGCCGCGCGCCGGCTGCTGGAAGGGGAGGCGGAGACGACTGCGACACTCGCCTTCGTGCGCGGCGACGGGTCGCGCTTCGCGGCCACGCTCAAGCGCAAGCGTTTCGCCAGCCCGCCGAGCGTGATGCACCGGGTGCTGCCCTCGGGGTACGGCTACATCCGCCTCGGCAGCTGGGACCAGTTCCTGCAGGGCCGGATGGTCGGCGCCATCGAGGCGTTGAAGGACACGCCCGGCCTGGTGATCGACCTGCGCGGCAATCCCGGCGGATCCGCTTTCATGGTGAATCGCGTCGCCGAGCAGTTCTTCGCGGGCACGGTGGCCGCCGGCCGCTCCATCACGCGCACCGGCAAGCCCGTCACGCTGGCCTTCGGCGCGATCGAGCTGGTCAAGCTCCAGCGCGAGATCAAGGGCAACGGAACCTATCGCGGCCCGGTGGTGGTGCTGGTGAACGAAGCGAGCGCCAGCGGCAGCGAGCTCTTTGCCGGCCTGCTGCAGGCGCTGGGCCGCGCGACGATCGTGGGACGGACCAGCTGCGGCTGCATGCTCGCCTACCTGGGCTATGCCGACGTACCCGGCGGCGGCAAGCTCGCCTACAGCGAAGTGGCCTTCGAGTTCACGAACGGCAAGCGCATCGAGCGGGAGGGCGTGGTGCCCGACGTGCCGGTGGCCATCACCGTGGCGGACCTGCTCGTCGGCCGCGATCGCACCCTCGAAGTGGCGCAGGAGCGCCTCAAGGGCATGCAGCCGACGAAAGGGCCGGTAGTGGCTGGCGGCGAAGAGAAACCTTGAACGCTGCCGCCACCTCCCCGCTCAATCCCGGTGTCGCGCGCCGCGAGGTGTTCGGCTGGGCGATGTACGACTTCGCCAACTCCGGCTACACCACCGTCGTCCTCACCGCCGTCTTCAACGCCTACTTCGTCGCCACGGTGGCCGGCAACGCCCCCTGGGCCACGTTCGCCTGGACCGTGGCGCTGGGCATCTCCTACGCGATCGTGATGGTGGCGGGGCCGCTCGTCGGTGCGTGGGCCGATGCGCACGCGGCCAAGAAGCGCGCGCTCGCGGCAACCACCGTCGTCTGCGTGGCGGGCACGGCGCTGCTGGCAGGTGCGGGTCCCGGCGGCATCGCCTGGGCGGTGGCGTTCATCGTGGTGTCCAACGTCGCCTTTTCGCTGGGCGAGAACCTCGCCGCCGCCTTCCTGCCGGAACTGGCGCAGCCCGCGGCGGTCGGCAAGGTTTCGGGCTGGGGCTGGAGCCTCGGTTACTTCGGGGGAATCCTTTCGCTCGGCCTGTGTCTCGCCTGGGTCATGAGCGCGCCGGCGCGCGGCGCGACCACGGCCCAGTCCGTGCCGGGAACGATGCTGATCACGGCCGCGGTCTTCGCGTTCGCATCGCTGCCCACCTTCCTGCTGCTGCGCGAGCGGGCGGTGCCCGTGCCGGCGAGCAGGCGCGAATCGCACGCCTTGGCCCGCCTCGCCAGCACCGCGCGGGAGGCGGCGACCTACCGCGATCTCCTCGCGGTCTTCGCCTGCGGGACCTTCTACCAGGCAGGCGTGGCCACCGTCATTGCGCTGGCCGCGATCTACGCCGAGCAGGTGATGGGGTTCGCGACCCGGGACACGATTTTGCTGATCCTCGCGGTGAACGTGACCGCGGCCATTGGCGCCTTCGCCTTCGGCTATGCCCAGGATCGCATCGGCAAGGTGCGGGCCTTGCGCTACACGTTGTTCGGCTGGATCGTGATGGTGGTCGTGGCCTATTTCGGCACGACGCAGGCGGTCTTCTGGATCGCGGCCAACCTCGCGGGCCTGGCCATGGGCTCCTCGCAATCCGCGGGGCGCGCCCTGGTGGCGTACTTCTCGCCGCCGGAGCGCAGCGGGGAGTTCTTCGGGCTGTGGGGCGTCGCCACGCGCCTCGCCTCGATCCTGGGGCCGGTCACCTACGGGGCGGTCACCTGGGCCACGGGCGGCAACCACCGCCTCGCGATCCTCGCCACCGGCGTCTTCTTCCTCGCGGCGATCGCCTGCCTCGCCTTCGTCAACGAGCGTCGCGGGCACGCCGCCGCGCACCAACCCCGCTAAAGGGGCGCCCAGATGGCGGCCTCCGAGAAGCCGAGCTCGGCGAATTCGGCGGCGCGCAGGTCGGCCTCGTTGGCGCAGAAGAACTCGTCCAACTGCGGCGGCGCGACAGTCGTCCCGGCCAGCATCGCGTGCACCTGGCCGCGATGATGGATCTGGTGCTCGAAGACATGCGCGAGCAGGCGGTGCATGGCCTCCTCGACACGCCCCTTGCGGCGCAGGATCGCCACCGGCCGCTCCATGTCCGCTGCCGTGAGCGCTTCGCACAGCGCGATGAGGCGCCGGTCGACCGCCAGTTGTTCCCGGGACAAGTCGGCCGCGCGCTCGCAGGGTTCCTCCGGCTCGTAGAAGCGGCCGATGTCCGGATGCGGCTCGCGTCCGGCCCGCGCACGCTCCATGGCGTCGGCATACATCCAGTCCACCGTCAGGATGTGGTTGAGCGTCGCCTTGATCGAGGGAAAGAAGCTCGTGCGGGGGGCGACGAACTCCTCCTGGGAAAGCGCCACGCAGGCCCTGAGCAGGCGATGGTTGGCCCAGGCATTCTGGTATGCCCAGGCGGCGAGATGGCGCTCTAGCGTTATCATGCGCCCACTCTACGACACCGCCTGCTCCTTGAGAACGACTCCATGAGTACGATGAACAAGACCCTGCTCCTCCTTGGCCTGCTGCTGCCCGGGCTTGCGCTCGCCGGACGCCCGCTCAGCACCGAGGACGCCTCCACCCTCGACGACAAGGCCTGCCAGCTCGAGGCATGGGTGGACCGCACGCGCGGCGACGTGACCGACACGTTCGTCGTGCCCGCCTGCTCGCTGTTCAACACCGAGTTCCAGCTCGGCGCCGCGCGCACGCGCGAGGCGGGCCAGAACTTCACCAGCGCGACCTTCTTCCAGGCCAAGTACGCCTTCCGCAGCGTCGACGATGCCGACTGGGGCATCGGACTCGTGGCGGGACTGGCGCGCGCGCTGCGGCGCGAGGAGAAGAACGACTGGGGCGACCCCTACGTCATCGTCCCGGTGAGCTTCGGACTCGGCGAGGACAAGGACACGCGCGCGCTCCTGCACCTGAACATCGGCACCACGCGCAACCGCGCCGAGGGCCGCTACCTCACGCTGTGGGGTATCGCCATCGAGAAGCCGGTCACGGAGCGACTCACGCTGCTCGCGGAGGCTTTCGGCGAGAACTCGCGCGACCCGTTCATCCGCGCGGGGGGGCGCTACACGCTGTTCGACAAGTTCGACGTCGATCTCACCTACGTCACGCGCTCCGGCGGCGAGAAGGAGGACCGCTACTGGTCGCTGGGCTTCCATTGGGAGACATCGCCGTTCCTTCCGTGACCGCGGGTGGCGCTCCGGTCAGATCCGATCCGTCGATGGCCGCGGCCCCTCCGACCGACACCACCCCGGTCGACGCGCCCGCCGCCAGACCCTTCCTGCACGACCTGGCCGGCGCGATCAACGCGGCCGCGACATCGTTCGCCGTGGCGGTGGGCGGCGGCGTACTCATCTTCGCCCCGCTGGGTCCGGAGTGGCTGCCTTTCGGAATCGTCGCCAGCTTCATCGCGACGGTGGGTGGCGGCACCATCGCCGCGATCCTGTCCTCGACGCCGGTATCGCTCAGCTCGCCGCGGGCAGCCTCCTGCATCGTGCTGGCGGGTTTCGTCGGCACGTTGCACCGCGCCGTTCCGGAGCTGCCGCCGCAGGGCGTGATCGCGCTCGCGAGCCTTACGGTGGTCACGGCGGGCATGATCCAGATGCTCGCCGCGGCCATGAAGCTCGGGCGCCTCATCCGCTTCGTGCCGTTTCCCGTCGTGTCCGGATTCACGCACGGCATCGCGCTCGCTCTCCTCATTGCCTTCATCCCGCTGATCCTCGGCATCGCCGAGCTGCCCCGTATCGCGCTGCCGCGACCGGAAGCGTGGCACTGGGGTGCTCCGCTGATCGGCGCGGTCGCCCTTGCGGTCATCGTCGCGGTGGCTCGCCTGAGCCCGCGCCTGCCGGCCATCTTCGTCGGCATGGCGGCGGGCGTGGCGTTCTACCTCGTCGTCGCCGCACTCGTGCCGGGGGTGGATGTCGGCCCCTACGTCGCGCCCGGCCTGGTGCCGTCGATCCAGTCGCCCTTCCTTTACTGGGAAGCCGTGCCGCAGGTGCTGCGCGATCCGGTCGGCCCGCGACTCATGCTCTCGTTCGCCGTGGCGCTGGCCTGCGTGGCGTCGATCGACTCCATGGTCGGCACGATGGTGACGGAGACGCGCTACCACCTGCGCTCACGCCCCGATCGCGACCTGTTTGCGCAGGGCATCGGCAACGTCGTCGCCGGCGCCTTCGGCGGCGCGGCGATCTCCTATTCCGTGGTGACGGTGCAGTCCGCGCGATCGACGGGGGCCTGCGGCCGGATCGTCGGCCCCATGACCGGGGCGGGCGTGGCCCTCATCGCCATCGGTTGCGCGCTGTTCCTGGACAGCGTGCCGCTCACGGTGCTGGCGGCCCTCATGATCTACATCGCCTTCCGGCTGGCCGATCCTTGGGGCGTGGCGCTGATCCGCATGGTGGCCAGGCGCCGCCGGCGCCTCGACGCCATCGCGCGCGAAAGCCTGGCCGTGTACCTGCTCGTGGCGCTCTCCATCGTCGTGCTCGACATCGTGGCGGCACTGGCGGTCGGGCTCCTGGCCTCGGCCGTGATCTTCATCCGCACCATGAATCACCATGTCGTGCGCACGGTGGCCGTCGGCGCGGGCATCCGTTCGCGGCGGCTCTACCCGCCCTCGGTGATGCCGCATCTCGCACAGGACATGAAGTCGGTGGCGGTGGTCGAGCTCGACGGGCCGCTCTTCTTCGGCACGGCCGACCGCATCGCCGCCGCGGTGGAGCGCCTGCCCGACAATGTTCGTTACGTAGTGCTGGACCTGCGCCGCGTGCAGGCGCTGGACGCCACGGCCGGTGCGGTGCTGGCACGCACCCACGACCGGCTGAAGACCGAAAGGCGCGTCCTGCTGCTTTCCGGCCGTCCCTCCGGTCTCACGGCCGTGAGCGGAAGCCTGCCGCCCGCCTTTCCCGACCGCGACCGCGCCATCGAGTGGGTGGAGGGCCGCATCCTCGAGGAGGCGGGGCTGCAGGCGAACGAACAGGAGCTCGATCCCGGCGCCATCGGCACGCTGCTCGGACTGGACGAGGCGGACACGCGCAAGCTCCTCGAGGTGACGGAGGTGCGCGACCTGCCCGCGGGCGAGTCCGTCTTCCGCGAAGGCGACGCCGGCAACGAGCTCTACTTCCTGCTCTCGGGGCGCCTGTCCATCTACCTCACGCGCAGCGGACAGCAGGGCACGCGCGTGGTGACTTTCCTGCCGGGAAACACCTTCGGCGACGTGGCCTTCATCGACGGGCGGGCGCGCACCGCCAGCGCCGTGTGCGACGTCGATTGCCGGCTCCTGATGCTCGCCCGTCCCGGCCTCGACCGCCTCGCGCTGCACTCCCCCGATGTCGTGGCGCGCATCTACGCCGCCCTCGCCCTCGACATCGCCAAGCGCCTGCGCAGCACCGACCAGATGCTGCGCGACGAGCTGCACTCCTGACCGGGGCTGCATTTGCACGCCCGTCCCCAATGGGAAGGGCTTTGCCTGGCGTCAAACGCGCGGCATGCCGGTACGGCACAATGGCGCCCACCATGAGACCGCTCACAATCCTTGCCGCTGCCCTGCTTTGCCTTCCTCTCGCTTCGTTCGGCCAGGCAGCAGCGCCCGCCAAGCCGGCGATGCCCTCCAACCATCCGCCCATCGGCGCGGGCCAGGGCGCCAAGGCGCCTGCCTCGCCGTGGTCGGAGATGGCCGAATACACCCTCCGCGTGAAGGTGCCGCCCAAGGGCGATACGGGTACCTGGAAGATCCAGTCGTACGCCGACCCCGGCGACGTGCTGATCGAGATGGACACCCCGGGCGCCAAGGGCCGCACGAAAGGCTCGCTCATGCTGGTGAGCGGCAACGCGATCGCCGCCAGGGGCTTCGCCCTCGAGCCCGGGTTCGAACTCGATCCGCTCGACGTGGCGGTGGTCAATCTCAAGGTGCTCACGCGCCTGCTGGATGCGGCGGTTCCGGGCGGTCCGGCGACGCTCAAGGGAAAGCAGGCGGTGAAGGCGCGGGAGGAAAAAATGCCTCTCGTCGTGACGACGCCGAGCGCCAACGCGAAGTTCAACGCCCCGTGGTCGCTCACGGGAAGCGTGGAGCGGCTCGACGCCGGCAGCATCGCCTTCCAGCTGGAAGTGGAAGTGCCCAAGGCGGACAAGCCCGCCGAACGCGAGCGCTGGACTTTCTCCGGCAAGGCCGGCGGCTCCGCCAAGGGCCGAGTGCTCGAGGACAGCATGGCGCTGGCCGGCTGGACCGCCTACCGCATCGGTCCCGCCAAGGGCGCGAAACAGAGCCACACCTCGCTGCAATTCGCGGCCACCAAACTCGCCGGCCCCTACGCCACCCTCAAGGACCTGCGCGCCGCGCTGCAATGACCGGCGTCTGGTCAATGAACCCGTGTCACGAACCGGGTTCACGAACCGGGTTCGTTAGCCCTGATGGCTTCGATGATGCGGGGAATGAACTTCGCGGGGAGGTCGTGGCCCATGCCCTCGAATTCCAGCAGCGTGGCGCCGGGGATGATCCGCGCCACCTCGCGCCCCGCGGACCTGGGGATTAGCGGATCGTCCGAGCCGTGGACGACGAGGGTGGGCACGCGGATCGTCGCCAGTTCCGCGCGCCGGTCTCCGGAAGCGAGCATCGCGAGCATCTGCCGCGCAATGCCATTCGACGTGTAGCCACGCCTGGCCGCTTTCTCGCACTGTTCCCGCAGTCTCGCAGCATCCGCGGGATAGTCCGAGCTGCCGATCACGTTCATGACGTGCACCAGGTAGTCGGTCACCGAGTCGACGTCGTCCGGCTTTTCCGGGCGGTGCAGGATGGCGCTGAGCGCCCGCGGCCGCGCCACCGAGACGAACGGGTTGCCGCTTCCGGACATGATCGAGGTGAGGCTCAGGACCCGGTCGGGCCAGCGTGCCGCCATTACCTGCGCCACCATGCCGCCGAGCGATACGCCCACCACGTGCGCCTTGCGGATCTTCAGCCCATCGAGGAGGCCGATCACGTCCCCGGCCATGTCCGCGAGCGTGTAGGGCGCCTGCACCGCGATGCCCATGATGGCGCGCGCCATGGCGACGGGGATCGGCGTGTGCGGTCCTTCCTCCATGCGCTGCGACAGACCGCAATCGCGATTGTCCAGGCGCACCACGTAGTGGCCGGACTTGACCAGCCCGTCGACGAACGCGTCGGGCCAGAAGACGAGGGACATTCCCAGTCCCATCACCAGCACCATGGGCGTTGCGCCGGCGTTGCCGTTCGTCTCGTAGGCGATCGAGATCCCGTTCGCCTTCAGGATGGGCATCGGCTGCCCTAGTACCAGGCGGAGCGCCGGGGATCGCGGTAGAACCACTCCCGCGCGCCGCTGCGCTCGAAGTGCCGCCACTTGCCTTCCGGCTGCGCCAGGCGATCGGCGATCGCGTACCACGCATAGGGACTGAAGCCGAGGCCGAAGTGGCTCGACTGGATCTCGATGTTCTCGTGCAACGGGCCCGGCTTTTCGATGCTGCATTGCCAGGCCACGATGCCGTCCGTGCGGCTGTAGATCGACGTGGTGGGTACCGACGGTGGAATGCGCAGCCGCTCGTGGATCTCCGGCGCGCCGATCTTGTGCCCGGTGACGAGCTCGTAGAGGCGCCACGCATTGGTGGCCTTGGGATGCCCGGTGAACGGCGTGCCGAGGGTGACCACCTGCCGCACGCTGCGCGGGGACTCCTTGGCGAACTCGCGCGCATACAGCCCGCCCAGGCTCCAGCCGACCAGCGATACCTTGCGCCGGTGGCGCTTGTGGATCTTCGCCAGGTGCGCGCGACATGCATCCAGCACGCCCTCGCGCGGCCCCTTGTTCGCGCCGAGTTCCCAGCCGTAGGTCACGTAGCCCAGCCCGTCGAGGAAACCGCGCAACGGGGCGGTGGTGGTGTCGGAAGCCATGAGGCCGGGGAAAAGCACCACCGGGTGGCCATCGCCCTGTGGCGCCTTGGCGAGAAGCGGGCGCAGCAGCATCGAGACTCCGAATTCCCACGGGGCGCGCCATTCCAGCGCCAGGCGCAGCAGCCCGGGTGCGCGCATCAACCCGTACTCGTACCAGTGCTCGACGTGATGCGTCTGCCTCATGCGGTGCTTTTCTTCATTTCGTGGTGCGAATCGTACAACGCGCGCACGAGCTTCGCGATATCCGGCACGCAGTCCTTCGCGGCGACGAGACCGAAATCGAGCGAGCC
>CAZOIB010000332.1:0-7050 GCA_964579785.1 uncultured Lysobacter sp.
TCGAAGGTCGGCACGCCCCAGCCCAGCATGTAGAAGCTGGTGTCGAACTTCTGGATCTTGGCGAAGTAGGTGGCGCGCGGCATGGCGTTCAGGCGCACCTTGACGTTGATCTGCGCGAGCATCGCGGCGGCGGCCTGGCAGAGCTTTTCGTCGTTGATGTAGCGGTTGTTGGGGCAGTCGAGCGTGACCTCGAAGCCCTGCGGGTAGCCGGCCTCGGCCAGCAGCTTCTTGGCGCGTTCCCGGTCGGGCTTGACCACCACGTCGAGCGCCTTGTCGTAGCCGTCGACCTGCGGGGCGAACATCACGGCGGTGGGCGTGGAAAGCCCGCGCATCACCTGCGTCTTCATGGCGTTCACGTCGATGGCGAGCTGGAAGGCCTGGCGCACGCGCTGGTCCTTGAACGGGTTCCTGCCCTTCACCGAGGCGTACTGCAACTCGTCCCGCCACTGGTCGAAGCCGAAGAAGATGGTGCGGTTCTCGTTGCCTTCGACCACCTTGATCTTCGCGTCCTTCTTCAGGCGCGGAATGTCCTGCGGGGGCGGGTCGAGGACGAAGTCGATCTCGCCGGAGAGGAGGGCCGCCAGGCGCGTACCGTCCTGCTTGATGGGCTGGTAGACGACCTCGTTCACGTTGCCTTCCATCTTTCCCCACCAGTTGGAGTTGAGGACGAGCACCGTCTTCACGTCGGGCTCGCGGCTCCTCAGCACGAAGGGCCCGGTGCCGTTGGCGTTGCGCGAGGCGTAGGTCTCCTCCTTGTTCTTGTAGTCCTGCGGCTTCAGCACGCTGTGCTTCGTCGCCCATGCCTTGCTCATCATGCGCACCTCGGTGAGCTGCGCGAGGAGCACCGGGTTGGGGCCCTTCGTGGAGATCTCGACGGTGGACTCGTCCACTTTCCTGGCACCCGTGATGCCCTGCATGTAGGGCGAGAAGTTGGAGGTCGGCGCCAGCGCGCGCTCGATGGAGAACACCACGTCGTCGGCCGTGAATGGCGTCGCGTCGTGGAACTTCACGCCCGCGCGCAGCTTGAACTGCGTGGCGGTGGGGCTCACCGCCTTCCATGACGTCGCGAGGCAGGGCTCGATCTTGAGATCCTTGCCGCGCGTCACCAGCGGCTCGTAGACGTGGTCCGAGACGGCGTTGTTGAGGCCCTCGTTCTGGGCGTGCGGATCCATCGTGAGGATGTCGCCCTGGCTGGACCAGCGCAGGGTCTTGGCGTCGGCGGTGGTGGCGAAGGCGAGCGCTACGGCAAGCGTCGTCGTGCGGAGGATGGCGAAGGCGGACATGAGGGGGCTCCGGGAATGGGATCGAAGGACACGGGGCTGCGCGGGTGAGTGCTGATGAGCGCGTGGAAAATCAATGGCTTGGAGCGCGCGCAGCGATGCCGGCGATGATGCCGCAAGGCCCCGCGAGCGTCAACGCGGCGCGGTTTTCCAGTAACCTGTGCCCCTTTCCCGCGTTCGCGAAAAGGCCGGCCATGATCTCCAGGATTGCCCTAGCTTGCGCCGCACTGGCACTCGCTTCCTGCGGCAAGGAATCCCCCCCGAAGAGCGTGGATCCCGCCACCAAGGTGGAGCAGGCCGCGAAGCAGATCGGGGAAGGCGCCAGGCAGGGGGATATCGGCCAGGTGGGGGAGGGCATGAAGCAGATGGGCCAGGCCCTTTCCGGTTCGGTCCAGGTGGAGCCGGCCGACTTCCGCACCCTCAAGGAAGTGCTGCCCGAGTCGATCGCCGGCATGAAGCGCGTGAGCTCCGAGGGGTCGCGCACCAACGTGGTCGGCGTGGCCTCATCCAAGGCCGAGGCCGTCTACGAGGACGGCAAGGGCGGGCGCATCACCTGCGAGATCACCGACGTGGGATCGTTGAGTGGCGTGACCGCCATGGCCTTCGCCTGGGTGAACGTCGAGATCGACAAGGAAGGCAGCTCGGGCTACGAGCGCACCACCACGGTGGCCGGGCGCAAGGCCTACGAGCGCTATGGCAAGGCCGAGCGTGCCGGCGAGCTGGACGTGATCGTCGCGGGCCGCTTCATCGTCGGCATCAGGGCGAGCGGCGTCGACATGCCGGTCTTCAAGGAAGCGGTGGCGAAGCTCGACCTCGCAAAGCTCGAGGCGCTGCGCATGCAGGGCGTGCCCGCGAAGGCGCCGCAAGCGCCGCCGCCGGCGAAGAAATAACCCGCCGATGGCCGACGAGTTTTCCCTCGTTTCCCCGCAAGGCGCCGCCTACGAGCTGCGCGAGGTGCCCGCGTTCGCGCCGTTCGCGTGGCTCGGACGTGGCTGGGACGACTTGCGGGCGGCGCCTCTCGCGAGCGGCTTCTACGGCGCGGCCTTTGCCGCCATGGGCTGGGCGTTGCTCTCCCTCTACGACTTCGCCTACCAGTACGTCTCGACGCTGGCGGGCGCCTTCCTGCTTGCCGCGCCGTTCCTCGCCACCGGCCTCTATGCGCTGTCGCGCGACCGCGAGGCGGGGCGCAAGCCGCGCTTCCTGGCCTCGCTCTTCTCGTGGCGGGAGAACGTGGGCGGCCTGGGAATCTACGTGCTGGTGATCACCGTCATCTTCCTCGTCTGGGCGCGTGCCTCGCTCGTCACCTTCGCGCTCTTCAGCACCGGGACGATGCCGGACCTGAAGAACTTCCTCGCCAAGGCGTTCTCGCTCGGCAACATCGAGTTCGTGCTCGTCTATTTCGCGGCGGGGGCGATGTTCGCCACGCTCGTCTTCGCGGTGAGCGTGGTGTCGGTGCCGATGATGCTGGACCGCGGCAACGATGCGGTGAGCGCGGCGATCCTCTCCGTGCAGGTGCTCGCGAAGAACCCCGGCACGATGGCGGTGTGGGCCTTCACGATCGTGCTGCTGACCGGGATCGGGCTTGCCACCGCCTTCGTGGGGCTCGTCCTCACCATGCCCGTCATCGGGCACGCCACGTGGCACGCCTACCGCGACTGCGTGGGCTGGAGCGAGAAGGGCGCCTAGCGGATCGCCTCGAGCCCCCAGTTGGTGTCGCGGTGGCTGCCGAAGGCGCGTGCGTGATGGATCTCGATGCGGGCGATGCCGTCGAGCCGGCGCGGGATGCCCAGGCGCACGGCGCCGCGCTCGGTGTTCCACTCGGCGATGCGGATGAGGCGGCCGGCGGCGAGGTCCCTGGCGTAGTCCGCGCCGAAGACGCCTTCCTCGAAGGCGGTCGCGGGCCGGCCGAAGCGCTCGATGAGGATGCGGCGCACGCGCTCGAACGTGCGCGCGGCGTCGTCGGCGCCGCCCGTGGGCGCCAGCGAAACGATGATGCCGACGCGCTCCACGCGACCTGCGTCGTGGGCGACCACCACGCGCTGCCGTCCCTCGATCTCCGCCAGCGGCCGCGCCTCGAACACCACGGCGCCCGGCTGCCGGGTTCCCGGGGCCATTCCCGAATCGGCGATGCGCTTGAGCGTCTCCTCGAGCGGGTCGCCGGGGGCCATGGCGACCAGCAGGCCCGCGTCGCGCGGCATGGGGCCCACCGTGGCGGGCAATTGCGGCGTGGACTGCGTGGCGGTCCGTGCGCGGTAATCGAAGGCGTAGGTCCAGGTGAGCCCCGCGCGCCACGCCTCGGTCTTCTCGCCCGGCGTGGGCCGCCGGTCGAAGGTGGTCACGTCGAAGCCGAGCTCGTGCGGCCCCCGCCGGTAACGGTAATCGAGGCCGAAGTTCACCGTCGCCACCTCGGGCAGCAAGGTCGACGCGGGCTCCTGCGCGAGCCGCCCCGCATTGAGCGACAGGCGGTGCGCGCCGCCCGCGAGCTGCAGCTGCAGGGTGGCCTGGGCGTCACGCGTGGCCGAGGCGGCGTTGTCCACGTCGCGCCAGACGACGCCCGGCGCGATGCTGCCCTGCAGCCCCGAGAAGGACAGCGGGACGATCACCGAGGCCGACAGCTGCTTCGTGCGCGGGCTGGCATTGGCCACGACGCGGTCGTCGACGCGCTGGTAGAGCATGCCCAGCTGGCCGATCGTCGCGCCGAACGGGCGCGAGAGGAAGGCGTTCGCCGTGAGGTTGCGCTGGTCGAAGGTGCCGTCGACGCGCTCGGCGTCCTGCCGGAAGACGTCCGCGTTGAATGTCGCGGAAAGCGCCGTCCAGGGTCCCGAAAGACCGGCACCGGCCACCCGCGTATCGAGCGGGTTCGCGGTTTCGTAGCCGTCGCGATAGTCCTGCAGCCGGGCGCGCCACGCGAGCCCGCCGGAAGCCACACCGTTCAGGTGCGCCTCGAGGCTGCGCCGGTCGGGCGTGACCGCCGTGCCGTAGGGACGGTAGTCCTGGCCGTAGCGCTCGCCGCGCAACCGCCAGCCGACGCCGCTCGGCAGGTGCGAGCCGGAAAGCTGCGCAAAGAGCCCGCCGTCACGAGTGTCGCTTCCGCCGGCACCAGCCATTGCGCCGTCGTGGTCGCCGCGCATCGACGCGAACTCCGCCTCGGCGCGCCACGCCGTCTCGCCCATGCGGAACGGAGACTCGGCCGCGACGCTGGCGAGATCCTGCGTGCGCCGCGGCGCGCCCTGCGGGCCCGACTCGCGCGAGTTGCGCAACGCGTTGACCGTGAACCGCGCCGCGCCCACTTCGGAGAGCCAGGAGATTCCCAGCGTGTTGTCGTCGCTCCACTGCAGGTGGCGCCAGCTCGACTGCGCGGCGCCGGCGAAGGCGAGGACCGAGGTGCGGAAATCCGCGCGATCGGAGATGGGTTGCAGTTCCACCGCGGCGCCCTTGAGCGGGCGCTGCTGCGTGCGGATGCTGGTGAAGGCGAAGAAGTCGCCGGCCTCGGCGCGGTAGGGAATCGCTCCCTCGCCGTTCTCGCGCGCAAACGCAAGGCGCTCGGGAACGACGTCGCGGTCCGGTGAGCGGTAGGGGGAATCGTTCACCACCCCGGCGACGAGGCCGCGCCAGCGGTCGAACGACGAAGGCTGCCAACCGAGGTTCAGCACGAACTCGTCGTAACCGGTCGTGGTGGTGATGGGGTACGGAGAACCCGCCGTGGCGCCGCGCGTCTCGTAGCGCTCCCAGCGCGCCGTGTTGCTGCCGGAAACGGTCAGGTCCTGCGCGGCGGCCCCGCACGCGACGACGACGAGTCCCGCCGGCGCCAGGCGATTCACCGTCCGGTCCCCCGGTCGGTGAGCGTCATCACGTATTCATTGGTGCCGTCGCGCGCCTGGAAGCCGGCGGCGGGGTCGTTGAACTCCACCTGCGTGCGCACGGTGACGGAAACCCGGCTCACCAGGGCGCCATCCATGCGGTACTGGTCGAGCACCTGCCAGCCCTGGATGGCGGTGACGCGCAGGCTCGCATCGCGCGGCACCTTCGTCTCGAGCGCGTCGACGAGCTTCTGGCGGTCGCGGAACTGCGGCGCGAGGACCTGGTCGAGCTGCCGGCCGCCCCAGGCTTCCGCGACCCGCGTCACGGCGCGCTCGACCTGCTCGCGCGTGAGCGGGATCGGCGGGGTCACCCGCACCGCGCCATCGGGCAGCGCGGGTCGCGCCGCGGGGCGCGCGATGGGGTTGAAGGTGCGTCCCTCCTGCGCGTGCGCCGCGGCGACGGCGAACGCGAGCGCCAGGGCGAGGAGCGCGCGCTTCATGGTCCCGTCCGGAAGCAGGTCATGCTGCAGGTGCCGCCGCCGCCGCTCACGATGCTGGCCGAGAAGTTGTTGCCGCTCGTGCGCGTGATGGTGGCGCGATGGTTCGACTGGCCGAAGTAGGTGAGCGTGCTGCTCTCGGACGGGAGCGACGCCGTGCATCCGGTGAACGTCGCGGCGCCGCCGGCATGGAAGGGGGAGATCGTCACGCGATCGCCGTTCACGGTGACCGTCTGCGGCGAAGGACACGGATCGCAGTTGCCGGAACAGACATAGGACCGGCCGATGTTGGGCTGCCACGCGCTGCCCGTGGGTCCGCAGGGCCCGGTGGCGACGTCGTTGTCGGCGATGGTGACCGTGGCCGTGGCAGGCGCGCCCAGCGTGGCGCCACCCGTAGGCGCGGTGAGCTGCACGCTGAAGGTCTCCGTCGATTCGACCGTCGAGTCGTCGAGGATCGGCACGGAGTAGGACTTGGGCGCCGTGTCGCCGTTCTCCCACGCGAGCGTGCCGCTCATGGCCTGGTAGTCCGATCCCGGCGTTGCGCTTCCCGGGCTGGACAGGTACTGCACCGTGACCGTCCCGTTCGAGCCGCCCGTGCGCGTCGCCGTGATCGTCACCGTGCCCTGGCCCTCGGCGGTGGAGTAGGCCGAGGACGAGAACTGGATCGTGCCGGCCGGCTGCGGGGGCGCCACGTCGTTGTCGGCGATGGAAATCGTCGCCGTTGCCGGGGCGCCCAGTGTCGCGCCGCCGGTCGGGGAGTTGAGGGTCACGAAGAAGGTCTCCGTCGACTCGACCTGCGTGTCGTCGACGATCGGGACGGTGAACGTCTTCGCCGCCGTATCGCCATTCCCCCACGAGAGGGTGCCGTTCGTCGCCTGGTAGTCGGAGCCGGAGGTCGCGCTGCCGGGGCCGGTGAAGTGCTGCACGGTCACCGTTCCATTGGAGCCGCCGGTGCGGGTCACCGTGACGAGGACGGAGCCCTGCCCCTCGGCCGTGGAATAGGTGGACGCGGAGAACTGCAGGTTGCCCGCCGGCTGCGGCGGTGCCGGCGAATCGTTGTCGGCGATGGAAACCGTTGCCGTTGCCGGAGCGCCCAGCGTCGCGCCCCCGCCCGGATTGGAGAGGGTGACGTTGAACGTCTCCGGGTCCTCGACCGCGGTGTCGTCCACGAGCGCGATGGAGAAGGACTTGGCGGATGCTTCGCCATCGTTCCAGGTGAGCGTCCCGTTGGCGCTCGCGTAATCGGCGCCGGCCGTCGCACTGCCGCCGCCGGTCGCGTACTGCACGCTCACGTTGCCGCGGCTGCCTCCGGCGCGCGTGACGGTGACGAGCACGGCGCCGCCCTCGCCGCCGGAATAGGCGGGCGAGGAGAACTGCAGCGTGCCGATCGCCCCGGTGGGCGGCTGCACCGGCGGCTGCGTTACCGGCGGGCCGAGCGGGTTGTCGGGATCGAAGGGGTTGTTGCCGCCGCCG
>CAZOIB010000333.1:0-4834 GCA_964579785.1 uncultured Lysobacter sp.
CAGCGGCACGCGCCGGCCGTTGCAGGCCACCGCATAGCGCGTCGCGTTGAAGTGCAGGGCGCGGACCTGCACGCGCTCCACCGAGGAATCGACGTAGCGCGCCGTGGCCGCCTGCACCACTTCCTCGCCCAGCACGTGCCATGGCTCGATGGCCTGGCGGATCTCGAGCTCGATCCCCTCGTAGGAGACGGTGCCGAAGCGCGGAAAGCGGAACTCGAGGAACGGCGCGAACCACTCGAGGCGGAAGTCGTAGCCCCAGCCCTGCAGGTCCTCGACGACGTGACGCAGGTCCTGGGCGACGAAGTGCTGCAGCATGAAGGCGTCGTGCAGGCGCGTGCCCCAATCGACGAGCCGGCCCTCGAACGGCGCCTTCCAGAACCGCGCGACGAGGGCGCGCAGCAGCAGCATCTGCAGCAGGCTCATGCGCGCGTGCGGCGGCATCTCGAAGGCGCGGAACTCGAGCAGCCCCAGCCGGCCGGTGGCGCTCCCGGGCGCGTAGAGCTTGTCGATGGAGAACTCCGCCCGGTGCGTGTTGCCGGTCAGGTCGACCAGGAAGTTGCGCAGGATCCGGTCGACCAGCCAGGGCTTCTCGTTCGCCTGCCCCGGCGGCAGCGTCTCCTCCAGCTGCTCGAAGGCGATGGCGAGTTCGTAGAGCGCGTCGTCGCGGGCCTCGTCCACGCGCGGGCTCTGGCTGGTGGGGCCGATGAAGAGCCCGGAGAAGAGATAGGAGAGCGCGGGGTGGACCTGCCAGTAGCCGATGAGCGAGCGCAGCAGGTCGGGGCGGCGCAGGAGCGGGCTGTCCGCGGCCGTGGGACCGCCGATGGTCACGTGGTTGCCGCCGCCGGTGCCGGTGTGCCGTCCGTCGAGCATGAACTTCTCGGTGCCCAGGCGCGCCAGGCGCGCCTCCTCGTAGAGGACGGTCACGTTGTGCGCGAGGCTTTCCCAGTCGCCGGCCGGGTGGATGTTCACCTCGATGACGCCGGGGTCCGGCGTGATGGCGAAGCGGGCGATGCGCGGGTCGTCCGGCGGCGTGTAGCCCTCGACGTACGCCGGCCGGGCGAGCGAGCGCGACGTCGACTCGATGGCGGCGACAAGGGAGACGAAGTCCTCCATGATCGCGACCGGCGGCAGGAAGACGTGCAGGCGGCCGTTGCGCGCCTCGACGCACAACGCGGTCCTGACCACCTCCTTCGCCGTCGGCGCCTCCTTCCGCGAGCCGCCAGCTTCCCTGGCGGAACGCGCGGGCTTCCTCTTGCCCAGCGCATCGCGCCGCTCGAAGGGATCGATGGCGATGACCGGCTCCTCATCCGCGGGAAGCACGGCCGGCAGCGAGGCGAGCGGCAGGCGGTAGCCCAGCGCGGAGTCGCCCTCGAGGAGGAACACGTGCCCGCGGCGCATCGGCCAGGGCGAACTCGCCCACTTCGTCGCACCCGTTGCCTTGGGCCGCGCGAGTGCGCGCAGAGGCAGCACGTAGCCGACCGCCGTGCCGATCGCCCCAGCGAGCTGGCGTGCAAGGCGCGAGCGCACGCCGGCGTCGGCGAGATCTTCGGCGAGCGGATCGACGTTCACCGGCAGGTCGGATTCCTCGCGCAAGACCTTCCAGGGATCCTCGTAGGCGGGCAGCACGAAATCGGGGGAAACCCCCAGCGCCTGCGCAAGCTCCCCGGCGAAACGGCGCGCGTCCTCGGGCGTGGCGGGATCCTCGTCGCGCAATCCCGGCAGCACTTCCTCCTGCTCCCAGAGCGCAATGCCGTCGCGCCGCCAGTAGCAGGAGAGCGCCCAGCGCGGCAGCGCCTCGCCGGGATACCACTTGCCCTGCCCGAAGTGCAGCAGCCCGCCGGGGGCGAAGCGCCGGCGCAGCCGGTGCAGCAGGTCGACCGCCAGTTCGAGCTTGCGCGGCGAGTGCGCGGTGTAGTTCCACTCCGCGCCTTCCATGTCGTCGATGGAGACGAAGGTGGGCTCCCCTCCCATGGTGAGGCGCACGTCGCCGGCGGCGAACTCCTCGTCCAGACTGCGGCCGAGCCGGTCGATCTCCGCC
Organism: uncultured Lysobacter sp.; assembly: GCA_964579785.1. Classification (GTDB taxonomy): domain Bacteria; phylum Pseudomonadota; class Gammaproteobacteria; order Burkholderiales; family Usitatibacteraceae; genus FEB-7. Next base: position 2,039 of record CAZOIB010000333.1, read on the forward strand.
CACTGCGCGTCGTCGAAGGGGCGCGTGACGCGCGGATCCTCGTGGATGCGCGTCACCTTCATCTCGACGGCGAGTTCGGAGCCGCAGGTGTCGGTGTAGCCGGTGACCGGCGCCGCGCTGGAAGGCAGCGCCGTGCAGGCCAGCGGGATGTGGCCTTCGCCGGCGAGGAGACCCGAGGTCGGGTCCAGGCCGATCCAGCCGGCGCCCGGCACGTAGGCCTCGCACCAGGCGTGCAGGTCGGTGAAGTCCTTTTCCGTTCCCGCCGGTCCGTCGAGCGGCTTCTGGTCGGCCACGAGCTGGATGAGGTAGCCGGAGGCGAAGCGCGCCGCCAGCCCGAAGCGGCGCAGGATCTGCACGAGGAGCCAGGCGGAGTCGCGGCACGAGCCAGCCGCGCTCTCGAGCGTGTACTCGGGGGCCTGGATGCCGGCTTCGAGGCGGATCAGGTACTTGACGTCGCGCTGCAGGTCGCGGTTGACCGCGACCAGGAAGTCGATCGTCGAAATTGGTGCATTCAGGTGACGCGCGCGCGCGCGCGCGATCCAGTCCCCCACGAGCGGGGTCAGGGGCTCCACCTCGAGGTAGGGCGCCAGCTCGCGGGCGTTTTCCGGCGTGTAGGCGAACGGGAAGAAGTCGGCGGACTTGTCGACGAAGAAGTCGAACGGGTTCACCACCGTCATGTCCGCGACCAGGTCGACGACGATCTCGAGGGACTTCGCCGGCTCCGGGAACACCAGGCGCGCGAGCCAGTTGCCGTAGGGGTCCTGCTGCCAGTTGAGGAAGTGCTTGGCCGGCTGCACGCGCAACGAATAGCTCTCGATCGGCGTGCGGCAGTGCGCCGCGGGCCGCAGCCTCACCTCGTGCGGGGAAAGGCCGACCGCGCGGTCGAAGGTGTAGCAGGTGCGGTGGTGGAGCGCGACCCGGATCGTCACTCGAGCCAGTCCGGATCGGGGAGCTCGCCGAAGACGCGCCGCAAGCCCCCTCCCCAGCGCGAGCGCAGCATGGTGAAGTAGGGGTCGCCCTCGCGGATCCTCTGCTGCAGGCCCACGCGCAGGCTGTCCTTGGGCAGCCACAGCAGGTCGATGGGGAGCCCCACGGAGATGTTGGACTTCATCGTCGAGTCGAAGGAGATGAGCACGCACTTGGCGGCCTCCTTCTGCGGCGTGCCGGTGCCGATGACGCGGTCGAGGATGGGCTTGCCGTACTTCGACTCGCCCAGCTGGAAGTAGGGCGTCTCGTCGGTGGCCTCGATGAAGTTGCCCTGGGCATAGACGTGGAAGAGGCGCATCGCCTCGCCCTTGATCTGGCCGCCGACGATCAGGTTGGCGTTCACGTCGATGTTGCCTTGCATCAGGTAGGGCCCGTCCTTCCTCTGCATCTCGCGCAGCGCATCGCCGACCAGGGCCGCGGCGTCGTACATCGAGTCCACCGTCCAGATCGTGCTCGTGCCCTCCGCTGCGTGCTGGTGGCGGTCGAGGAGGTTCACCACCCCCTGGGTCATGGCGAGGTTGCCGGAGGAGAGGACCACGATCACGCGGTCGTCCTTCCTCTCGAACACGCGCATCTTCGTGAAGGTCGACACGTGGTCGACGCCGGCATTGGTGCGCGAATCGGACGCGAAGATCATCCCGGCATCGAGGCGCAGGGCGACGCAGTAGGTCATGGATGGGGTGTCGCTACGATCGGAAGGGAAGGAAAATCATAACCCATGGCCCTCGGCCCCGCCGGTGGCGCCTTCAGTCGACCAGCGTGGGCGCGAAGAAGCTCTTCTGGATCTGCGCCGACAGCTCCTGCATGGCGTCGAGGTAGTCGGTGAGGTACTCGTGCAGCCCCGTGGCGAAGATGTCGGAAATGCGCCCGTAGCGCAGCTGCGCGAGGATCTGCCCCGCCTGGCGCAGCGTCTCCGCGGCGCAGTCGTTCTTCACGATTTCCAGCGTGTCTTGCACCTGGCGCATGCAGAAGTGCAGGCTCCGCGGCAGGTCCTCGCGCAGGATGAGGAGCTCGGCGAGGCGCACCGGCGTGATCACGTCGCGGTAGACCTTGCGGTAGGCCTCGAAGGCGGAGACCGAGCGCAGCACCGCCGACCACTGGTAGTAGTCCACCGCGCCGCCCACGTCCTTCACGCTCGGCAGCAGGATGTGGTACTTCACGTCGAGGATGCGCGCCGTCGAGTCGGCGCGTTCCATGTGCGTGCCCAGCCGGGTGAAGTGGTAGGCATCGTCGCGGCGCATCGTGCCGAAGGTGACGCCGCGGAAGAGGTGGCTCCTCTCCTTCACCCAGTCGAAGAACGCGGAGACGCCGCGGGCGTTCAGCCGTTCCTCGTCGATCTGCTGCATCTCCAGCCAGGTGGCGTTGAGCACCTCCCACATCTCGGAGGTGATGGCGCCGCGGATGGCGCGGGCATTCTCGCGCGCGTGCTGCGCGCAGGAGCGGATGGAGGAGGGGTTCTCCGGGTCCAGCGCCATGAAGTGCAGCACCTCCTTCGCGCAGACGGCGCTGTGGCGCCCGGAGAAGGGAAAGAGCGTGCCGGTGATGTTCAGCGGCGCGAACCACTCCTGGTCCTGCAGGCGCGGCTCCTTCACCAGCAGCGACATGCGCCAGGTCACGTCGAGGACGCGGGCGGTGTTCTCCGCGCGTTCGACGTAGCGGCTGAGCCAGTAGAGGTTGGAGGCGACGCGGGAGAGCATGGAGTTCAGTGAGCGAAAGGTTTTGGCAACGCCGGTGATGGAGTTCAGTAAGCGAAAGGCTTTGGAAACGCCGATGAACGCCGATGCCCCGCCGATTGCCGCCGATCATTCA
>CAZOIB010000334.1:0-1875 GCA_964579785.1 uncultured Lysobacter sp.
TTTTCCCGCCCCGTCGATGCCTTCGAGAGTGATGAAACGGCCGGCCGTCATGATCTTCCGAGCTGGTATCTTGCCACCGCGCGATTGTGCTCCTCGAGCGTACGCGAAAACTGGTGGGTGCCGTCGCCGCGGCCGACGAAGAAGAGGTATCCGGTCGTCGCCGGGTTCGTGGCCGCCGCGAGCGAGGCCGCGCCAGGCATGGCGATCGGCGTGGGCGGCAGGCCAGCGCGCGTGTAGGTGTTCCAGGGCGTGTCCGTGACGAGGTCGCGCTTGCGCAGGTTGCCGTCGAAGCGCGCGCCGAGGCCGTAGATCACCGTCGGATCGGTCTGCAGGCGCATTCCCTTGCGCAGCCGGTTCACGAACACCGAGGCGATGGTCGGCCGCTCGCCGGCCTGGCCGGTCTCCTTCTCGATGATGGAGGCGAGCACCAGCGCCTCGTAGGACGTGGCGAGCGGCAGGTCGGGCGCGCGCGACTCCCATGCCAGCGCGAGGCGCCTTGCCATCGCGGCGTAGGCGCGCTTGAGGATCTCCGCGTCGGTCGTGCCGGCGAGAAAGCGATAGGTGTCCGGAAAGAAGAGTCCCTCCAGGGCCGGCTCGGCTGCGCCCACGGCGGCCCGGATGTCCGCCTCGCCGGCGCCGTCGAGGGTGACGCGGACGTGGGGGTGGCCCCGCATCTGCGCGAGCCACTGGCGCAGCGTGGTGCCCTCGACGAACGCGATTTCGATGGGCAGCACATCCCCGGAGGCGAGCTTGTCGATGAGTTCCAGCGGCGTGAGCGCCCGTTCGAGGCGGTAGGTCCCGGCCTGCACGGACCCCGCCTTGCCGAGCACGCGGCCGAGCAGCCAGAAGGTCTGCGCTTCCGGCAGCAATCCCTCGTGGGCGAGATTGCGCGCCACCGACTTGAGGCTGGCACCGCTCTTCACCGTGAAGTCGAAGGGAATGCGCGGCGGCTCGAGCGGGTTCAGGCAGAACCAGGTCGCCCAGGCCAGCGCCGCGCAACCGGCGGCGAACGACCATCCCAGGAAACGCCTAGACGACCGCCGCATCCTCGTCCCCGATCCGTTCCTGCATGCGCCGCGCGACCGGACCTGGCTTCCAGTGCCGGTCGTCGAGGGCGACCACCGGCCACACGCCGATGAGACTGTTGGCGAGGAAGACTTCGCCTGCCCCGCGCAGCTCGGCGAAGGCGACGTCGCGCACTTCGCAGGCGATGCCCTCGCGGTTCGCGAGATCGAGAATCCGCTCGCGTTGGGCCCCGCTCACCCCGCATCGGGTGATCGCCGGCGTCACCAGCCGAGCGCCCACCGTGAGAAAGACGTTGCTCATCGTCCCCTCGACCAGCCACCCGCCGCTGTCCGCCAGCAATCCCTCGCGGATGCCGGGGTCGCGCCATTCCGCACGGGCCAGGACATTCTCGAGGCGATTGAGCGACTTCACTCCGGCGAGCCGCGGCTGCTCGCCCAGCACGAGGGTGCAACGCCGGACACGCACGCCGTCGCGCGCGGCGTCGCGGTCCGCGAACGGGGGATAGGCCGCCACGATGCGCGTGGGCGAGGCGCCTTCGTCGCAGCCGTAGCCGCGGCCGGCAGCGCCGCGCGTGACGATGATCTTGACCGTCGCGTCGCCCGGCGCCACCCGGACAACCTCCGCGGCGAGGAGATCCTGCGCCGGGCAGGCGAGGCCGAGCGCGGCGCAGTCGCGCGCGAGCAGCCGCAGATGGCGTTGCCAGTTGAGAGCCCTGCCGGAGCGCACGGCGAGCGTGCGGAACACGCCGTCGCCATACTGGAGGCCGCGGTCGCCGGCGGCCAACGTAGCCCTCCGCAACCCAAAAACCACAAAAAACGGCAAGATGACCCCCCCCCCTTGCGCGCGGTA
>CAZOIB010000335.1:0-7303 GCA_964579785.1 uncultured Lysobacter sp.
AGGAAGAGGAAGAGGGTGATCACCGCCGCCACGCCGGCGAACCCGAGTTCCTCGGCGATGACGGCGAGCAGGAAGTCGGTGTGCGCCTCCGGCAGGTAGAAGAGCTTCTCCACCGAGGCGCCCAGGCCCACGCCCAGCCACTCGCCGCGCCCGAAGGCGATGAGGGAGTGCGACAGCTGGTAGCCCTTGCCGTAGGCGTCCGCCCACGGGTCCATGAAGCCGAGGATCCGCTGCAGGCGATACGGCGAGGAGACGATGAGCAGCACGAACGCCGCCGCCAGCCCCACGGCCAGCACCACGAAGATGCGCCAGTTGAGCCCGCCCAGGAAAAGGATCGCCATGGCGATCGTGGTCACCACCACCAGGGCCCCGAAGTCGGGCTCGCGCAGCAGCAGTCCCGCGACGAAGAACATCACCGCGAACATCGGCAGGAAGCCCTTCTTCAGGTCGTCCATGAACGCGGCCTTGCGCACCGTGTAGTCGGCGGCGTAGAGGACCACGAGGAGCTTCATCACTTCCGAGGGCTGGAAGGTGAGCGGCCCGAGGGCGATCCAGCGACGCGCCCCGTTCACCTCGCGGCCGATGCCCGGGATGAGGACGGCGACGAGGAGCGCCACGCCGGCCATGAACAGCCACGGCGAGGACGACTGCCACAGGCCGAGCGGCACCCGGAACGCCGCCGCGGCGATGGCCAGGCCGACGGCCAGGTAGATGCCGTGCCGCGCCAGGAAGTAGTGCGCGCGGAACCCGGTGAAGCGTTCCGCCTCGGCCATGGCGATCGACGCCGAGTAGACCATGACCAGCCCCAGCGAGGCGAGCAGCACCGCGCTCCAGAGCAGGCCCTGGTCGATGGCGGTGTCGCGGCGCGCGGGGTTGTAGAGCATCAGGATTTCAACCTTCTCGCCAGCGCGCGCGCGGCAGCCGCGAAGGCATGGCCGCGCTGCTTGTAGTTGGCGAACATGTCGAGGCTCGCGCAGGCCGGCGAGAGGAGCACCGCGTCGCCCTCCTTCGCCGCCGCGAACGCCGCCTCGACGGCCGCCTCCATGGTGGCCGCGCGCGTGCAGGGCACGCCGGCGAGGACGAGCACCTCCTCGATGGCGGCGGCATCGCGGCCGATGAGCACCGCGGCTCGCGCCTTCGCCTTCGCCGCCGGCACGAGCGGCGCGAAGTTCTGCCCCTTCCCTTCGCCACCGGCGATGAGGACGACGGTCTCGTGCATTCCCTCCAGCGCGGCCACGGTGGCGCCGACGTTGGTTCCCTTGGAATCGTCGTAGAACACGACGCCGCGCGCGGTGACGACGCGCTCGACGCGATGCGGCAGGCCGCGGAACTCCCGCATCGCGCGGACGAGGGGCTCGCCCTCCAGCCCCGCGCTGCGGCACAGCGCATGCGCCGCCAGCGCATTGGCGGCGTTGTGCAGGCCGGCGATCGCCATCTTGTCGAGCGGCATGATCGCCTGCCCGCCTTCCATCAGCTGGCCCGCGGCGATGCCCCACTCGCCTTCCCCGCGCGGCGCCCCGAGGCCGAAGGTGACCGTGCGGCCGCCGGCCATGCCGAGGCTCCACGGGTCGTCGCGGTTGAGGACACGCGTGCGCGAGCGGCGGAAGATGCGCGCCTTGGCCGCGGCGTAATCCTGGATCGACGCATAGCGGTCGAGGTGGTCCTGCGACAGGTTGATCATGGCCGCCGCGGCGAGCGACAGGTTCGCCGTCGTCTCCAATTGGTAGCTCGACAGCTCGAGCACGTAGAAGTCGGGGTGCCCCTCGGCGCGCGCCTCGGAGAGCGCATCCAGCACCGGCAGGCCGATGTTGCCGGCCACGACCGTGCGCTTTCCCGCGGCGCGCACCATCGCGCCCGCGAGTGCCGTCACGGTGCTCTTGCCGTTGGTGCCGGTGATGCCGATCACGCGTGTCCCGGGCGCCGCTCGCGCCACTTCGCGGCCGAAGATCTCGACGTCGCCGACGATCTCGATCCCGCGGGCGAGAGCTTCGCGAAGGATCGGCTCGCGAAGCGCAACGCCCGGACTCGCAGCGACCGCGTCCACCCCTGCCAGGCTCTCCGGTCGGAAGGGGCCAAGGTCGACGGGGATGCCGGGGACCGCCGCGCGGACCGCTCCCAGGCACGGAGGCGCCTGGCGCGTGTCGGCGCCGCGCAGCTGCGCCCCTTCCTGAGCGAGCCAACGAACGCACGAAAGCCCCGTGTCACCGAGCCCCAGAACGAGAACGGTCTTGCCTGCCCACTCACCATGTCTGCCTCCGTTCGTTGCTTGCACAGTCCGCTTCCATTCGTTGGCTGCCGCTGCCGCGGCTTACCTGAGTTTCAGTGTCGAAAGCCCGACGAGCACGAGCATCATCGTGATGATCCAGAAGCGCACCACCACCTGGTTCTCCTTCCAGCCCTTCAGTTCGTAGTGGTGGTGCAGCGGCGCCATGCGGAAGACGCGCTTGCCCGTCAGCTTGAACGAGGCCACCTGGATCATCACGGAGAGCGTCTCGACCACGAACACGCCGCCCATGATGAAAAGCACGATCTCCTGGCGCACGACCACCGCCACCAGGCCCAGCGCCGCGCCGAGTGCCAGCGCGCCCACGTCGCCCATGAAGACCTCGGCCGGATAGGCGTTGAACCACAGGAAGGCGAGCCCCGCCCCGGCGATGGCGCCGCAGAACACCGCGAGCTCGCCCGCTCCCGAGATGAACGGAAAGCCGAGGTACTTCGCGAAGCCCGCGTGACCCGAGACGTAGGCGAACACGGCCAGCGCCGCCGCGATCATCACGGTGGGCATGATTGCGAGGCCATCGAGGCCGTCGGTCAGGTTCACGGCGTTCGAGGTGCCCACAATCACGAAGTAGCCGAGGATCACGAAGCCGGTTGCCCCCAGGGGAATGGCCACCGACTTGAAGAACGGCACGAGGAGCTCGGTCTGGGCGGGCAGCTTGGCGCTCCACGCGAGGGTCGCGACGGCGACGATCGCGATGACCGACTGCCAGAAGTACTTCGTCCTCGCCGACAGGCCCTTGGGGTTGCGGTGCACGACCTTGCGCCAGTCGTCCACCCAGCCGATGGCGCCGAAGCCCAGCGTGGTGGCGAGGCAGATCCACACGTAGCGGTTCTCGAGGTCGGCCCACAGGAGCGTGGTCACGGCGACGGAGACGAGGATCAGCGCGCCGCCCATGGTCGGCGTTCCCGTCTTCACCAGGTGCGTCTGCGGCCCGTCGTCGCGCACCGCCTGCCCGATCTTGTAGGCGGTGAGGCGCCGGATCATGCCCGGGCCGATGACGAAGGAGATGACGAGCGCGGTGAGCGCGGCCAGCACCACGCGCAGCGTGATGTAGGTGAACACGTTGAACGCGCGGATCTCGGTCGCCAGCCATTGCGCCAGTTCAAGCAGCATCGGCGCCCTCCGCGGCGAGCCGCTCGACGGCCCGCTCCATCTGCATGAACCGCGATCCCTTCACCAGGATCGTGGCGCCGGGCGCGGCCTCCTCGCGCGCCGCCGCGACGAGCGCGTCCAGCGCGGCGAAGTGCGTCGCGCCCTCGCCGAAGGCCTCGACGGCGTGGAGGCTCTCCGGCCCGAGCGCCAGCAGCCTCTCGATGCCGATGCCCTTGGCGAACGCGCCGATCTCCGCATGCAGCGCCGCGGCGGCGTCTCCCAGCTCGCCCATGTCCCCCACCACGAAGACGCGCCGGCCGGAGGCGCGCGCCAGCACGCGCAGCGCCGCCTTCATCGAGTCCGGATTGGCGTTGTAGGTGTCGTCGACGATCGTGGCGCCGCCCGTGCCACGCCGTGACTGCAGCCGGCCCGGGGTGCCCGCGAACGCGGCAAGACCTTCCTGGATGGCGCGCCACGGGATCTCCAGCGCGAACGCGGCCGCGCACGCGGCGATCGCGTTCCTCGCGTTGTGCTCTCCCGGCACCTGCAGCCGCACCGCGAAGGCATCGAGGGGCGTGACGAACCGGACCTCGACCTGGTGGGAGCTGTCCCCGACCCTGGTGTCCCCGATGATTCCGCGCACCGCCGCCGACGCCGCGGTGCCGAAGGTGACGATGCGGTGCCCGGCCGCGAGCCCCTTCCAGTAGGCGGCGAAGGGCTCGTCCTCGTTCACCAGCGCGATGCCGCCTTTGGCGAGGCCCGCGTAGATCTCGCCCTTGGCCTGCGCGATCGCCTCGATCGTGCCGAGCATGCCGATGTGCGCGCGGTGCGCGTTGTTCACCAGCGCCACCCCCGGCGCGGCCAGGCGCGAGAGGGCGTCGATCTCGCCCAGGTGGTTCATGCCCATCTCGAACACGCCGTAGCGGTGGTGCTCGCGCAGCCGCAGCAGCATGAGCGGCACGCCGATGCCGTTGTTCAGGTTGCCCTCGGTCGCGAGCACGTCGTCGCGGCCGCCGCAATGCGCGGCGAGGATGGCGGCGAGCATTTCCTTCACCGTCGTCTTGCCGTTGCTCCCGGTGAGGGCGAGGACGGGCAGCGCGAAGCGCGAGCGCCACGCCGCCGCGAGCCGGCCCAGCGCCGCCAGCGTGTCGTCGACGAGCAGCTGCGGCACCGCGGCGCCGCCGTCCACGCGCCGCGAGACGAGGGCTGCCGCGGCACCGCGGGCCATCGCCTGGGCGACGAAGGCGTGCCCGTCGAAGCGCTCGCCCTTGAGTGCCACGAAGAGGTCCCCGGGCGCCACGGCGCGGCTGTCGGTCGCGACGCCCGAGAACGCCACGTTCGCGCCGCTCCAGATGCCGTCGGCGGCCGCGGCGGCCTCGTCCAGGTCCAGCATCGGGGCGCGCACCGGATCCGGCCCGTTCATCGCGGCCATGCCTCGAGCGCCGCGACGGCCACCTCGGCATCGCGGAAGGGGTGGCGCACGCCCGCGATCTCCTGGTAGGTCTCGTGCCCCTTGCCGGCGACGAGCACGATGTCGCCGGGCCGGGCGTTGTGGATCGCGGTGAAGATCGCCACCTGGCGGTCGACGATCGACTCCGCGCCGCCGCCGGGGATCCCCGCCATCACCGCCGCGATGATCGCCTCCGCGTCTTCTCCGCGCGGGTTGTCGCTGGTCACGATCACGTGGTCGGCCAGGCGTGCGGCCGCCTCGCCCATGATCGGTCGCTTGCCGGGGTCGCGCTCGCCGCCGCAGCCGAACACGCACAGCAGCCGGTGGCCGGCCGCAACGACCGGGCGCAGCGCCGCCAGCGCCTTTTCCAGCGCATCGGGCGTGTGCGCGTAATCGACGACGACCAGCGGAAAACTGCCACCGCCCAGCCGTTCCAGCCGCCCCGGAACGGGCGAGAGCTTGCCGACCGCCTCGAGTGCCACGCGAAACTCGACCCCGCTCGCGACGAGCGTGCCGATGACGGCGAGGAGGTTCGCGACGTTGAACGCGCCCAGCATCGGCACCGCCACCTCTCCTTCGCCCCACTCGCCGGCGACGCGGAAGCGCAATCCCGCCTCCGTCTGCGTGATGCGGGTCGCACGCAGGCGCCCGCCTTCCAGTCCATAGCCGATCACGTCGACAGGCGATCCGCGGAACCGGTCCGCGAATCGCCTCCCCCAACCGTCGTCGACGTTGATCACGGCGCGGCCTACCCCGCGCGCGTTGAACAACCGGTACTTGGCCTCTGCGTAGGCCTCCATCGTCTGGTGGTAATCGAGGTGATCGCGGGTGAGGTTGGTGAACACCGCGACGTCGAACTTGATGCCGGCCGTGCGCCCCTGGTCGAGGCCGTGACTCGAGACTTCCATGGCGGCGACCTTGGCGCCGCGCTTGAGGTACTCGGCGAGTTCCCGCTGCAGGACGACGGGATCGGGCGTGGTGTTGCGCGCCTCGCCCCGCTCGCCCACCAGGCCGTTGCCCAGCGTTCCCAGCACGGCGGCGCGACGCCCCAGGCCGTCCAGGGCCTGCGCCACCCACTGGCACACCGAGGTCTTGCCGTTGGTGCCGGTCACGCCGACCATCCACAGCTTTTCCGAGGGATCGCCATGCACCAGGCCCGCGATTTCACTTGCCTTCGCGCGCAGGTCCTCGATGGCGACATTGGGCACGCCCCAGCGCGGGTTCCAGTCGAAGCCGCGGCGCTCCCACAGCACCGCGGCCGCACCCTTGGCGATCGCCTCCGCGATGAAGGCGCGCCCGTCGCGCGCGCTGCCCGGGTAGGCCAGGAAGACGGAGCCGTGCTTCACCTGCCGCGAGTCGGTGGTGAGGTCGAAGAGCGGCACGCCCAGCAGCGACAGCGACTCGTGCAGGGCGGAGTTGCGCGGCAGCGGATGTCCGGCGGCGGCAATCATCCCTCGCCTCCGGCAGCCGGCGCGCGCGCCTCGGCGGCGACGGGCCGTGCGGGCGCCTGCACGTTGAGCGTCTGCGGTGCGTCCGGCGGCACCGACAGCATGCGCAGCGCCGCCCCCATCACCGAGGCGAACACCGGCGCGCTCACGTCGCCTCCGTAGTACTTCCCGCCCGAAGGCTCGTCGAGCATCACCGCGACGATGAAGCGCGGGCTCGACACCGGCCCGAAGCCGACGAAGGAGGAGATGTACTTGCGCTCGGCGTAGCCGCCGCCCTCGGCCTTGTGCGCGGTGCCGGTCTTGCCCGCCACGCGATAGCCCGGGACCGCCGCGCGCGGCGCGGTGCCGCCGGGGCCGACCGCCATTTCCATCATTTCGGCGACCTCGCGTGCCGTCTCGCGCGCGAGGAGCGGCTTGCCGATGGGCAGGCTCTCGCGCTTCACCAGCGACAGCGGCAGGAGATGGCCGTCCCCGGTGAAGACCGTGTAGGCGCGCGCGATCTGCAGCAGCGACACCGAGATGCCGTGCCCGTAGGCCATCGTCGCCTGCTCGATCGGCCGCCATTTCGCGCTCGGGCGCAGCAGGCCGCGCGCCTCGCCGGGAAAGCCCGTCGCCGGAACGGCGCCGAATCCCAGCTCGCGGTAGAAGCCGCCGATCTTCTCCGCCGGCATCTGCAGCTGGATCCTGGCCGTGCCGACGTTGGAGGACTTCTGGATCACCTGCTGCACGGTGAGCGGCCCGTGCGGGTGCGCGTCGCTGATCGGCCAGCCGCCGATCATGAGCGGCCCCGCGGTCTGGATCACCGAGCCGGGGGTCACGATGCCCGCCTCGAGGGCGGCGGCGATGGTGAACGGCTTCATCGTCGAGCCCGGCTCGAAGATGTCGGTGACCGAGCGGTTGCGCGTCTGCCGCCCGGTGACGTTGGCGCGGTTGTTGGGGTTGTAGTCGGGCTGGTTCACCAGCGCCAGCACTTCGCCCGTGCGCGCATCGAGCATCACGAGCGCGCCGCCCTTGGCGCGGTTGCCCTCGACG
>CAZOIB010000336.1:0-2365 GCA_964579785.1 uncultured Lysobacter sp.
CATGGTGCGCGCTCTCCCTAGAGCATGCCGCGCCGCAGGTCGGCGATGACCTGGGCGAGGTAGGTGGTGAAGCGGGCGGCGGAGGCGCCGTCGATGACGCGGTGATCGTAGGAAAGCGAGAGCGGCATCATCAGCCGCGGCACGAATTCCTTCCCGTTCCATACCGGCTTCATCGCCGCCTTGGAGACGCCGAGGATCGCCACCTCGGGCGCATTGATGATCGGCGTGAACGCGGTGCCGCCGATGCCGCCCAGCGACGAGATGGTGAAGGTGCCCCCCTGCATTTCCGCGGGACCGAGCTTGCCTTCGCGCCCCCTGGCGGCGAGCTCCGAGGTCTCGCGCGCGATCTCCACGACACCTTTCTTGTCCGCGTCCTTGAGGACCGGGACCACGAGTCCATTGGGCGTATCCGCCGCGAAGCCGATGTGCCAGTACTGCTTGAGCACCAGGTTGTCGCCATCGATCGAGGCATTGAAGGCCGGGAACTTCTTCAGCGCCGCCACGCAGGCCTTGATCAGGAAGGCGAGCGGCGTCACCTTGGCGCCGGACTTGGCGTTCTCCTCGTTGACGCGGGCGCGGAAGGCTTCCAGCTCGGTGATGTCGGCCTCGTCGAACTGCGTGACGTGCGGGATCATCACCCAGTTGCGCGCCAGCGCCGGCCCGGAGATCTTCTTGATGCGCGAAAGGGGCTGCAGCTCCACGGGGCCGAACTTCGCGAAGTCGACCTTCGGCCAGGCGGGCAGGCCCAGGTTCGCGAAGCCGCCGCCCGTCGCGGCCGGTGCGCTCTCGCCCCCGCCGGCCAGCGCCGCCTTCACGTAGCCCTGCACGTCTTCCTTCATGATGCGGCTCTTGGTGCCGCTGCCGCGGACCCTGGCCAGGTCCACGCCCAGCTCGCGCGCGAAGCGCCGCACGCCCGGGCTTGCGTGCGCGGGCACGCCGGAGGAGGCAGCCGGCTCGGCGGGAACCGGAGCGGGACGAGGTGCCGGCGCGGCCGCGGGGGAGGGGGACACGGCAGCGGGGGCCGGTGCGGCCGCGGGCGCCGGTGCCTTCGCGACGGGTGCAGGCGCGGTCGTCTTTGCGGCGGCCGCCGGTTGCGCGGCCACGGCGCCGGAGGGCTCGAGCAGCAGGACGACGCTGCCCTCGCTCACCTTGTCGCCGATCTTCACGCGCAGTTCCTTCACCACGCCGGCGGCCGGAGCGGGCACCTCCATGGTGGCCTTGTCGCTCTCGAGCGTGACGAGCGAGTCCTCCTTCTTCACCGTGTCGCCGGGCTTCACCAGCAGCTCGATGACCGGTATGTCCCTGAAGTCCCCGATGTCGGGGACCTTGACCTCTATTGCGGCCAAGGCGTTCTCCTCGCGTTGTTGTTCATGTGCGTCCCGCCTCGCTTCAGACCGTCCATGGCGCCGGCTTGCCGGCATCGATGCCGTACTTGGCGATCGCCTCCGCCACCTTCGCGGCCGGGATCTCGCCATCCTCGGCCAGCGCCTTGAGCGCGGCGACCACGACGTAATGCCGGTCCACTTCGAAGAACTGCCGCAGCTTCTCGCGCGAGTCGCTGCGCCCGAACCCGTCGGTGCCCAGGGCCTTGTAGCGGCGCGGCACGAACTCGCGGATCTGGTCGGCGAAGGCGCGCACGTAGTCGCTGGAGGCGATCACCGGACCCTTCGTGGCGGCAAGGCATTGCTCGACGTGCGACAGGCGTGCCTTTTCGGTCGGATGCAGCATGTTCCAGCGCGCCGCCGCCATGCCGTCGCGCCGCAGCTCGGTGAAGCTGGGGCAGCTCCACAAATCGGCCGCCACGCCCCAGTCGGCGGCGAGGAGTTCGGCCGCGGCGATCACTTCGCGCAGGATCGTGCCGCTGCCCAGGAGCTGCACGCGCGGTCCCTTGCCCGCGGCCGCCCCGGGGAGCTTGTACATCCCCTTGAGGATGCCCTCGCGGGCGCCCTCGGGCAGCGCCGGGTGCGCGTAGTTCTCGTTCATCACCGTGATGTAGTAGTAGACGTCCTCCTGCTCCTCCACCATCCGGCGCAGGCCGTCCTGCACGATCACCGCCACCTCGTAGGCGAAGGTCGGGTCCCAGGAGCGGCAGTTCGGGATCATCGACGCGAGGATGTGGCTGTGGCCGTCCTCGTGCTGCAGTCCCTCGCCGTTCAACGTCGTGCGCCCGGCGGTGCCGCCCAGCAGGAAGCCGCGCGCGCGCATGTCGCCCGCGGCCCACGCGAGGTCGCCCACGCGCTGCAGGCCGAACATCGAATAGAAGATGTAGAAGGGGATCATCGGCACGTTGTTCGTCGAGTAGGACGTCGACGCCGCGATCCACGAGCAGGTCGCTCCCGCCTCGTTGATGCCTTCCTGGAGGATC
>CAZOIB010000337.1:0-2710 GCA_964579785.1 uncultured Lysobacter sp.
AACGGCGCCGGCAAGACGACGACCCTGCGCATGATCTCGACCCTGCTGCGGCCTTCGGCCGGCACCGTGCGCGTCGACGGGTGCGACGCCGCCGGAGAGCCGCTCGCGGTGCGTGCGAGGATCGGCGTCCTGTCGGACGCCCGCGGCCTCTACGCGCGACTCTCCGCCCGGGAGAACATCGCCTATTACGGCGAACTGCAGGGCATGTCCCGGCCCGCCATCGCGGCCTCGATCGCGCGCCTGGCGGAGCTGCTGGAATTCGCGGACCTGCTCGACCGGCGCACCGACGGCTTCTCGCAGGGCGAACGGATGAAGGTGGCCATCGCCCGGGCGGTGGTGCACGACCCGCCCAACGTGATCTTGGACGAGCCGACCAACGGGCTGGACGTCATGACGACGAGGAGCCTGCGCGAGGCGATCCGGCGCCTGCGCGAGACGGGGAAGTGCGTCCTCTTTTCCAGCCACGTGATGCAGGAGGTGGCCGCCCTCTGCGACGAGATCGTGATCGTCGCGCACGGGGTCGTGGCGGCGTCGGGGACGCCGGAAGCGATCCGCGCCGCGGCCGGTTGCGCCGATCTCGAGGAGGCCTTCGTGCGCCTGACGGGCGCCGGTGCCGAGGCGGGCCCATGAGCGCGCGCATCCTCACGGTCTACCGCAAGGAGATCGCCGACGCCCTGCGCGACCGGCGCACCACGCTCATGATCCTGGTCTCCTCGTTCGTGGCCGGCCCGCTCATGCTCGTGCTGCTGGCCACCTTCGTCGCCGGCATGCAGGAGCGCGCCACCACGCTCAAGGTGCGGGTGGCCGGGGCGGCGCATGCACCGGCGCTCGTCAACTTCCTCGAGCGCTCCGACGTTGAGATCGAAACGGCTCCCGAAGACTATGCCGCGCGCGTGAAGAAAGGCAGCCTCGACGCCGTGATCGTGGTGCCGAAGGACTTCCACGAGCGCTGGCTGGCCCACGAGGACGCGCGCGTGGAACTGGTCTACGACGATTCCCGCACCGAGGCGGCGCCGGCCATCCGCCAGGCCGAAAGGCTGCTCGGCGCATTCAACCGCGAGACGGCCTACCTGCGCCTCATGGCGCGCGGGGTGAGCCCCTCATTGAACGAGAGCGTGAAGATCGAGCGCATGAACGAGGCGACACCGCGGCAGAGGGGTGCGGCGCTGCTGATCCTGATCCCGATGCTGGCCATCCTGGCGCCGCTCCTGGGCGGGATGACCGTCGCCATCGATGCGACCGCCGGGGAGCGCGAGCGCGGCTCGCTCGAGCCCCTGCTGGCCAATCCGGTGGCAACGACCGCGTTCGCCGTGGGGAAATGGGCCGCCGCCTGGACCAGTGCCGCGGTGACGGCGGCGGTGACGCTCGGCGGGTTCGTGCTGGCGGCGGTTCTCTATGTGGAGAGGAAGCTTCCCGCGTTGCTGCACTTCGGGCCTTCCGAATTCGCACGCTTCCTCGCGCTGGTCGTGCCGCTCGCGGCGATGACGGCCGCTCTGCAGATGCTCATCTCCACCTACGGCCGCTCCTACCGCGAGGCGCAGACCTACGCGAGCTACCTCACCGCGGTGGTCGCCTTCATCCCGGCAGGCGTCATGTTCAGCGGCGCGCGGGAGGCCGCGTGGCAGGCCGCGGTCCCGGTGCTCGGGCAACTCATGGCCCTGCAGCGCGTGCTGCGCGGCGATGCGCTGGCGGCACGGGACTTCGTGGTTCCCGCGGTGGTTGCGCTTGCCGTCGCGTTCGTCGCGGTCGCGGCGGTGGCGCGCCTGCTGCGCGACGAGCGCATCGTGTTCGGACGTTCGTGAGCATCGATCTCGCCCGTCACTTCGCCGCCGGCGGCACGTTCGAGCGTGCGGTCGCGGGGTGGCGGGTACGGCCGCAGCAGCTCGAGTTCGCCGAGGCGGTGCTCGCGGCCATCGAGTCCTCCGGCATCCTCATCGCCGAGGCCGGGACGGGCACCGGCAAGACCTTTGCCTACCTGGCGCCTGCGCTCATCGCGGGCGGCAGGGTCATCGTATCGACGGGCACCAAGACGCTGCAGGACCAGCTCTTCCACCGCGACCTGCCGCTGGTGCGCGACACGCTGGGCGTACCCGCCTCGATCGCGCTGCTCAAGGGGCGGGCCAACTACGTTTGCCTGCATCACGTCGAGGAATCCGCGGCCGGCGGCACGTTCGCCTCGCGCGAGGAGGCGAAGGACATCCACGCCATCGTCCGTTTCGCCGCGCGCTCGTCCTCGGGCGACAAGGCCGAATGCCTCGAGGTACCGGAACTGTCGGGGGCCTGGGCGCGCGCCACCTCGACGCGCGAGAACTGCCTCGGCTCGAAATGCCGCCATTACGAGGACTGCTTCGTCATGAAGGCGCGCAAGTCCGCCAACGACGCCGATCTCGTGGTGGTCAACCACCACCTGTTCTTCGCCGACGTGGTGCTGCGCGACGAAGGCGTGACGGACCTCCTGCCCAGCGCCAACACCATCGTCTTCGACGAGGCGCACCACCTGCCGGATCTCGCGCGCCTCTTCTTCGGGCAGTCCGTGTCCACCGCGCAGGTGGTGGAGCTGGCGCGCGACGCGCGCGCGGCGCAGATCCTGCACGCGAAGGACAGCCCCGGCATCGCGGAGGCGGCACAGGCGGCCGACCGCGCGGCGCGCGATGTGCGCATCGCACTGGGCACCGGCGCCGGCCGCTACGGCGCCGCCCAGCTCGAGGCG
>CAZOIB010000338.1:0-8373 GCA_964579785.1 uncultured Lysobacter sp.
TCGTGACGGACCTGTACACCACGTTCTTCAACCGCGCCCCCGATGCGGGCGGTTTCGCCGACTGGAAGGCGCAGCTCGCGGCCGGCATGCCGCGCGAGGTGGTGCTGGCTTCCTTCATGTTCTCCGCCGAGTTCGCGAGCTACACGCAGGCGTTGTTCGGGACGACTGCCACGCGCAGGGAAATCGACACGGTGGTCGACTTCTACCGCGGGCTCCTCGGCGCGCTGCCCGACAACAGCGGCTTCAACTACTGGCTGGGCCTCTTCCGCACGGCCCAGTGCCAGGGCGGGAGCGCCGTCAATGCGCAGGTGGAGACGATCTCCAGCGCCTTCGCCAACAGCGCCCAGTACGCCAACCGCGGTCGCACCAACGCGCAGTACGTCGGTGACCTCTACAACGCCTTCCTGCGCCGCGGCGCGCCGGGGGACAACGCGGGGGTCCAGTTCTGGATCGGCCAGGTCGCCACGGGCGCGCAGACGCGCGAGGCGGTTCGCCGGCAGTTCGTGGCGAGCGCGGAATTCAGCGCGCGCGTGAACGCCATCATCGCCCAGGGGTGCCTGCAGTAAGCGTGAGCAGGATGTCCGCGTACCACGCGCAGTTCAGGCCCAGGGATTCGTCCAGGACCTGGTCGCGCGTGCGCATGTCCAGGCTCGCCGAATGCACGCCGAGGAGCTTCCACGGCAGGTCATCGGGGCCGGCAGCCGGCGAGCGCATCACGACGGGCGCGCCACTCGTCCCGCGATGCGTGCGCGCATCGGTGAGGAAGTAGCCCTTGCCCTCGAAGCGCAGGCCGAACGACGACGCGATCACCGCCTGGCGCACCACCGGCATGTGGTGCAGCGTGTCGTGGAAGCCGAGCGGGAACCCCACCACGAGCAACGAAGTGCCTATCCCGACCCGGTCGTCCGCACCGGGCAGGTGCGCCGGGGCGAAGGCGCGGTAGATCGCCGTCGCGGGCAGGGCCGCGCGCTCGATCTCGATCACCGCCACGTCGATCTCCCCGGCTGCGTCCACCCCCTGCCGCCAGACGCTCTTGCCGTCGCGGTACAACGGGATCGAGTAGCCGGTGGAACTGGCCAGGTTGTTCGCGTCGACGTGCAGCTCGATCTCGATGCGGTTCGGGTAGTGCTTGCTGGGCTCGTCGATCACCACGTGCCGGCTGGTCACCAGGTACAGCCGGTCGTCGCGAACGAAGAAGAAGCCGCTCGCATTGGTGAGCGCCCTCTCGTTCTCGAAGGTCATGACGCGCGCGGCGGTGAGCAGGATGGATTCGATCATCGGGGGACTCGCGGCATTCAGCGGGCAGCGCGTGTCGATGCCCGCCCGCGACTCAGGATACGGTCTGTTCCGAGGATCGCGGCGGGCGCATGCGGATCCCGCCCCGCGAGCCGCGCATAGTGGGGCGTGAAGTCCGGCGCCGTCGCCTCGAAGAGCTCCCGGAAGTCGCGGATCACGAAGTAGGTCTCCTGGAAGGTGTCGATCTTGTAGCGGGTCTGCATGATGCGCAGCAGGTCGAAGCCGATGCGGTTGGGCTCCGGGCTGTCGATGCAGTACGGCAGCTCGCCGCCGGACGAGAGGATGCCGGCGCCATAGGTACGCATGCCCGTTGCCGTCTCGATGAGCCCGAACTCCACCGTGTACCAGTAGAGACGGGAGAGCATCTCGATGGCGCCGAGCGCATCCGCCTTCAGCCCGCCCTTGCCGTAGGCTTCGAGGTAATCGGCGAACACCGCGTTGAACAGCAGGGGCACGTGCCCGAAGAAGTCGTGGAAGACGTCCGGCTCGACGATGTAGTCGAACTCCTCCGGGTTGCGTATCCACACCGTCACCGGAAAGCGCCGGTTGGCGAGATGCTCGAAGAACACGCGGTCGGGCAGCAGTCCCGGCACGGCCACGATCTGCCAGCCGGTCGCGCGGGCGAGCTTCGGATTGACCTCGTCGAAGCGCGGGATGCCGGCGCCGAAGTCCAGCGCGGCGATCGAGTCGATGAACTCGGCGCAGGCGTATTTCGGCACGAGCGCCGCCTGCCGTGCGTAGAGCCGCCGCCAGAGATCGTGCTCCGCGGGGGAGTACGCGGACCAGGCCTGGTCGACCGTGCAGTCCGGCCGCATGCGCGAATAGTCGCCGCGCAGGTTGTGGGTCGTTTCGCCGGTCATGGACCCTCAGCGGGCGTAACGCTCGACCTTCTGCGCGATGGCGCCGAAGATCGTGGCGCCGTGCCGGTCGAACATCTCGATCGACACCGTGTCGCCGAATGCCAGGAAGGGCGTCTTCGCCGCGCCCAGCTCGACCTGCTCGACCAGGCGCGCCTCCATGAGGCAGGCGTAACCCGTCGCACGGTCGTGATTGGAGATCGTCCCGGTGCCGACGAGCGTTCCGGCGCGCAGCACCCGCGTCTTCGCGGCATGGGCGATGAGCTCGTGCAGGCCGAAGGTCGCGTCCACGCCGGCGTCGGGGTTGCCGAACCACTTCCCGTTCACGTGGCAGACGAGGCGCAAGTGCACCCTGCCGTCGTCCCACGCGCCGCCCAGTTCATCCGGCGTGACGGCGACGGGGGCAAGCGCGTTGGCCCCCTTGCCGTTCACGAAGCCGAATCCCTTGGCGAGTTCCGCCGGGATGAGCTTGCGGAACGAGACGTCGTTCACCAGCGTGAGGAGCCGGATGGCGCCAGCGGCTTCGGCCGGCGACGCGCCCATCGGCACGTCACCCGTGATGGCGACGACTTCTCCCTCCAGGTCGATGCCCCAGTCTTCGCTGATGGCGCGGATGGGGTCGCGCGGACCCATCATGTCGCCGGCGCCCCCCTGGTACATGAGCGGATCGCGCAGGTAGCTCTCCGGGACGGTGTCGCCTCGCGCGCGCCGCACCCGCTCGACGTGCGAGAGATAGGCCGAGCCGTCCAGCCATTCGTAGGCGCGTGGCAGCGGCGCGGCGATCTCGCCCTTGGCGAGCGCCGCCTGGAAGTCGAACGCATGGCGCTCGTTGCCGCACTCGAGGCTCTCGTACGCATCGAGCAGCTGGCGATGGACCGCATCCCAATTCTCGAGGGCATCCTGCATCGTGGGAGAGATGCCGGAGGCCGCGACGGCGATGGAGAGGTCGCGATTGACGAGGAGGAGCGTGCCGTCCCGCGTGGGACCCTTGAGTGTTGCGAGTTTCATCGGTTGTCCCTCACCCCCGGCCCCTCTCTCCGGGGAGAGGGGAGCCCGTTGTGAATCCCGCCCACGCCGCGTCGTAATCCTTCTCCAATTCGGGCGTGGACAGGGCGAACGCAGTGGCATCGAATGGATAGCGGCTCTCGAACATGAACGCCAGCGTGTTGCCGAGGTACTTCGGTTCCAGCTTCGCCGCCACCGCAGCCTCGTGGGAAGCGCGGTCCGGCCCGTGCGCGGTCATGGCGTTGTGCAGGCTGGCGCCTCCGGGCACGAAGCCGCCCTGCTTCGCGTCGTACGCCCCCTTCACGAGCCCCATGAACTCGCTCATGACGTTGCGGTGGAACCACGGCGGACGGAAGGTGTGCTCGGCCACCATCCAGCGCGGCGGGAAGATCACGAAGTCCACATTGGCGGTGCCCGGCGTGTCCGATTGCGACGTCAACACCGTGAAGATCGACGGATCGGGATGGTCGAAGCTCACGGTGTTGATTGCGTTGAAGCGGGCGAGGTCGTACTTGTACGGGTACACGTTGCCGTGCCACGCCACCACGTCGAGCGGCGAATGGTCAAACTCCGCCCGCCAGAGCTGCCCGCCCGACTTCACGACCACCTCCGTCCTTTCGTCGCGGTCCTCGCAGGCCGCCACCGGGGCGAGGAAGTCGCGCGGGTTGGCGAGACCGTTGGCGCCGATCGGCCCGAGTTCCGGCAGCCGCAACGCCGCGCCGTAGTTCTCGCAGACGTATCCGCGCGAGGGGCCCGCGACGGCGACGCGGAACTTCACGCCGCGCGGAACGACGGCGATCTCGCCCGGGGCTGCCGCGAGGTGGCCGAACTCGGTGGCGATCGCGAGCGCGCCTTCCTGCGGCACGACGAGGAGTTCCCCGTCGAAGCAGGCGAACACGCGCGCCATCGACTGGTTGGCGCGATAGACGTGCACCCCGATCCCCGCCTGCATGCGCGCATCGCCGTTGGTGACGAGCGTCGCCAGCCCGGAGACGAAATCCGTCGGCGCATCCGGCATCGCGAACGGCGCCCAGCGCAGCCGGTTCGGCCCGCTCTCCGCCTCCCGGCTCGGCCCCGTGTGCAGGAGCCCGTCGTCGATCCGCTTGAATGCGGGGTGCATGGCGCTCGGCCGCAGCCGGTAGAGCCACGAGCGCAGGTTCTGCGCCCGCGGCGCCGTGAACGCGGTGGCCGAGAACTGTTCCGCATAAAGCCCGAAAGCCGACTTCTGCGGCGAGTTCTGCCCCACCGGCAGCGCCCCCGCCACCGCCTCCGTCTCGTGGTGCGCCCCGAACCCCGACAAATACTTCAACGCCGTTTCCATTTCCCAGCCCTTCCTCGCTCAAACCTGATCGGCGTTCATCGGCGTGGCATCGGCGCTCATCGGCGTTCCAAAGCCTTTCGTCCGCATCACTCTCAGACCACACCTCTCGCAATCTGATCCGCCTCGATCGACTCGAACAGCGCCCGGAAGTTGCCCTCCCCGAACCCGTCGTTGCCCTTCCTCTGGATGATCTCGAAGAAGATCGGCCCGATCACCGTCTCGGTGAAGATCTGCAGCAGCTTGTCCTCGTGGCGGTCCTAGTCCACGCCCTCGCCGTCGATGAGGATGCGGTTCCTGCGCAGCCGCGCGAGGTCCTCGCCGTGGTCCTTCACGCGCGCATCCACGCGGTCGTAGTAGCTGTCCGGCGTATCGAGAAAGCGCACATTCCTCCCCCGCAGGCCCTCCACCGTCGCGAAGATGTCGGCCGTGGAGAGCGCGATGTGCTGGATGCCCTCGCCGTGGTAGGCGTCGAGGTACTCCTGGATCTGGCTCTTCTGGTCGCTGGGCTCGTTGATCGGGATGCGGATCTTGCCGCAGGGACTGGTGAGCGCGCGCGAGGTGAGTCCCGTCTTCTTCCCCTGGATGTCGAAGTAGCGGATCTCGCGGAAGTTGAAGAGCTTCTCGTAGAACTGCGCCCACACGTCCATGCGCCCGGCATAGACGTTGTGCGTGAGGTGGTCGACCTCCAGGAGGCCCGCGCCCGCGGGGTTCTGCTCGACGCCTTCGACCGGAACGAAATCGACGTCGTAGATGGTGAGGTTCCCTCCGTTGCCCGGATAGCGGTCGACGAAGTAGATGAGGCTGTCGCCGATGCCCTTGATGGCCGGAATGTTGAGTTCCATCGGGCCGACGGGGCCGTGGTGCGGCTTGGCGCCGAGCTCGAGCGCGCGCTGGTAGGCCTTGGCGGCGTTCCTGACCCGCATCGCGAAGGCGCACGCCGAGGGACCGTGCACCCGCGCGAAAGACTGCGCGAAGCTGTCCGGCTCGCGGTTGACGATGAAGTTGACGCTCCCCTGCCGGTAGAGCGCCACGTCCTTGGAGCGGTGCTTGGCCACGAGGGAGAAGCCGAGCTGCTCGAACAGCGCGCCCAGCAGCTCCGGGTTGGGCGCGGTGTACTCGATGAATTCGAAGCCGTCGGTGCCCATGGGGTTGTCGACGCGGTTCTGCTCGGTCATGGCGGTTCTCCTCGCGAGCGGGCTCACGGAACCGGCGAATTGTACGCCCCGTGCCGCGCCCGGAGGAGGCGCCCGCCGGCCTGAAATATTGCTTTCGGCAGGTTCCGCTGCCGTGCTAGTGTGCGCGGACGCCGACTCCCCCCGGAGGGTGTCCGTGTCGCTCCTACCAGGCATCGCGAACAGGATTGCCCTCACCGCCGCAGCGCTGGCACTGGCCCTTGCGTGCCTCGCGCCCGGCGCCCGCGCCCAGTCCCCCGAACTGCAGGACGTGCTCGACGAGATCGTCGGCCAGTGGAAGGCCGATGCGGGCGAGCGCCTCAAGGAGCGCAACTGCGACTACACGGCGGTCGACATCGCCAAGCAGGCGCTGCAGCGCGCCGGCTTCACCAACAAGGCCGCAGGCCCGGTCGTCATCGGCGCGCTCGAGAACGCCTGCAAGGGCGCCATCGACCTCATGGGCGGCGGCGTCGTCACCAACACCTACAGCGTCGCCAAGTGCGTCTACGAGTACTACACGACGACCAAGGACGCGCGCGGCCTGCTCACCTGCCTCGGCGTGGAGGTGGCGGGCATTGCGGCAGGAAAGCTCGTCGACCTGCTCGATGTCGACCCCGCGACCGGCGCCCTCACCGGGCGCGTCATCGACCGCATCGGCGACAACCTGAAGGAAGGCGGCGTCGACGACCTGGCCGCTGCCGCGAAGGAAGGCGACATCCGGGCGTTCGCGCGGCGCCTGAAGGAGGCACTGGAACAGGTGGAGCAGCAGGCCCGCGAGACGCAGGAGAGCGAGTACCCCGCCGGCGTCACCTACACCGGCTTCGCCTACGGCTGCACGGTGCAGATCGGCATCGCCTTCACCAAGGTGAAGCCGCCCACGCGGCAGGGCAGCGTCGTGGTCGTGAACGTCACGATCCGCGACTGCGACTGCTCGTCCAACCCGCCCGTCGGCCGTGCCATCGAGGAGGGCTCCGTCTACATCCGCGTCCCGGTGGACTTCACACCCGGTCCCGGCGGCAAGCCCGCATGGACGCCCAACCTGGCGGCGATGCGCAGCGTCGTCACCTCCAAGTGCTGCGGCGGCGGGACGACGCGCACCGAGATCGGCCGCGTGCCGGGAGGGGGCGTTCCCGTCCAGCCGCGCACACCCACGGACGGCCCCCCGCCAACGACGCCGACACCGCCCCCGGCCGAACCGCCCAGACCACCCACGCCCGCAGAACTGTGCCCGGAGTGCGTGCCGATCCAGAGCGCCATCGACGACGACCGCTACGACATCGATCGCGCCCAGGGCCGTATCGATGCCGCCGACCGCGAGTTCCAGCGCATCAACGGCGAGCGCACGGACGCGAACTCGGAGATCGATCGCGCCCGCCGCCTCATCGAGCTGGCTTCGCGGCGCATGCGGCCCATGTCGGCCAGCGTTCCGGGAGGCGACTCGATCGAGTCGCGGGTCACGCCCGATGGCGTCAAGGAAACGACAGTCACCGGTCCCGACGGCAAGGTGAAGGAACGGCGCGAGGAGCCGACGGGCAACCGCGACATCGACAGCGCCCACGGCCGTATCGTCGAGGCGCAGAAGAAACTGAAGCAACTGGACGAGCAGGCGAGCCGCACGCGCGCCGAACGCGAACGGGCTGTCGCGGACAAGGCCGCGGCGGAAGCGAAGCTCAGGGCCGACGAGGCGCGCCTCAAGGAATGCGAGGACAAGTGCCGTCGCCGCCGGCTGGGACTCGACCCCAAACCCGCGATCGCCGTGCCGGGCGGGGGCACCCCCCAGACGCCCCCGCCCGGTGGACGTCCGCCCACGCCTCCCGGGCCGGTCCCGGGTGGGCTTGCGGAGGCATCCCCCATTCCGAATGTCCCGCGCTCGTTGTGCCGGCAGTGTGAAGACCATCATCGACGCGCAGAGACGCACCGTGAAGTCCTGGTCTGGGACATCCTCATTTACAGGGGCTACGACCAGAGAGCGAAGGCCCTCTCCGAAACGCCTCCGGCGGACACGCCGAAGGCGCTCATCGAGTCGTTTGGCCACCTGTCCGCGGCGGAAAAGAGAAGCGAGCTGGGGACGGCGATCCGCCTCCGGGACGAGGCTCTCGCCCGGTATCTCGAAGGGCTCGACCTGCTCGAGCAGTCCATCGCGGCACTGCAGGCCTGCAACCGCACCTGCGCCACGGCCGACGATCCCAAGGTCGATGTGGTCGTCGGAGGCGGCGGCAACAACCCGTTCGATCCCGACAACCCGCTCGGCCCACCGGTGACGCAGCCCCCGGTGCAGCCGCCCACGGGGGCCATAGGCACGCTGCAGTTCTCCTCGCCCACCTATTCTGGCGGCGAGGGCGGCGCCGTGCTCATCACCGTGACACGCGCCGGAGGCAGCCGCGGGATCGTGAGCGCGCAGTACGCGACGAGCGGCGGCAGCGCGACGGCCGGCGCCGACTACGCGAGTGCCAACGGGACTCTCGCGTGGGCCGATGGCGAAGCTTCCGCCAAGTCCTTCTCCATCGCGCTCGTCGACGACACCGCGGTGGAGGATCCGGAGACGTTCAACGTCACCCTCTCCAATCCGGGCGGGGGCGCGACGCTGGGCGCTCCGGCAAGCGCGACCGTCTCCATCGCCTACAACGATTCGCCGGCACCACCGCAGCCGGAGTGCAACCTGCAGTTATGCGCGTCCTACTATTCCAAGGCCGAGGGGGAGGGCTCCGTCCTCGTCACGGTG
>CAZOIB010000339.1:0-13736 GCA_964579785.1 uncultured Lysobacter sp.
CGACTACCAGAAGGACGTCGCCTACGGCGACTACGTCGGCAAGACCGACCCGAAGGACTACAAGGGCTGGACGGCCGACATCTTCTGGGAGCAGCCCACGTCGGCCGGCACGTTCACGGCCTCGGGCGCGGTGGTGCGCCTCGACACCGGCAAGGTCCATTGGGGTCTCTCGCCGGACCCGAACCTGCCCCAGACCACCGACATGGAAGGCTATTACGTGAAGGCGGGCTACCTGCTGCCGTCCAAGATCGGCCCCGGGCGGGTGCAGATCTTCGGGCGCTACGAGCGCTCCGAGTACAACCTGCCCACGGGTTACCGTGACCAGGACTGGGCCAGCGTCGGCGCGCACTACCTGATCGACGGCCAGCTCCTCAAGGTGAGCTTCGAGGCGGCCGACGTGAAGTTCGACAAGCAGAACCCGACCGACGCGTCGCAGCGCGACTACCGGCAGTACACGCTGGGCCTGCAGTTCATCTTCTGAGTCCGTGGCGGGGCCGGGCCCATGCCCGGCCCCGCGCATGGCATGATGCTTCCGTGAGCGCGCGCGTGAGCCGGCGCGCCACCGGAGAAGAAATGGGAAGCATCGATGTCGCCGCGGGTCCCGCGGCCAAGCCCTCGCGGGCACTCTTGTCGTCGCAACATCCCGGTACGCTCGCGCGGGCAGTGCCCTGGATTGTCGTGGCCGCGGCCGTCGTCGCCATCCTCTGGGTGGCCGCCGGCGGCGATGCCCTGCCGGCGGCGCTAGCGTTCGCCACCCTGGTGGCCGCGCTGTCACTCGCGGGCCTCTACGGCTATGGCCGGGGCGTGGCGGAAGTACACGCCGCGTTGCGCCGCGCCAACGACGGGGCGCTCGAACCGGTCGCGCTGCCCGGGCTTTCGCGCGCGCTGGTCGGCCCCCTCGCCCTCGAATACAACGTGCTCGCGCGCAGCCTCGGTTCGCTCTTCCGCGACATGGAGCAGGCGCAGCTCGCGATCATCGCCGAGCGCAACCGCCACGAGGCCATCCTGCAGGGGCTGCCCGGGGCGCTCCTCGTGGTCGACGGCGACTTCCGCGTGACCCTGTCCAACCGCGAGGCGGAGATGCTGTTCGGCCTGCCCGCGCAGGCGTTGGCCGGGGCGAACGTCTTCGACCTGCTGCACTCCGACGAGCCCGGGCGCGAGATCCTGCGCGAAGCCTTCCTCTACGAGCAGCAGGTGAGCAATCACGTGATCGCCCTCGCGATCGGCGCGGGGGTTCGCCAGGTATCGGTCAACCTCACCTTCTTCCGGCAGTCGCCGGAGGCATCCCAGGCGAGTGCGGCGATCGTGCTGCGCGACATCACGGAATGGAAGCGGCTGGAGGACATGGCCCGCCAGGCGGAGAAGCTCGTGGCCATGGGGCAGCTTGCCGCCGGCGTGGCGCACGAGCTGAACACGCCGCTCGGCACCATCCTCGGCTACGCGCAACTCCTGAACGAGGGCCGGGCCAGCGAGGAAAAACGGGCCGAATACGCGCGCATCATCCACGGCGAGACGCGGCGCTGCGCGCGCATCATCGACAACCTGCTCGCCTATGCGCGCCGCGACGCCTGCCATGCCGAGACCTGCGAGATCAACGCGCTCATCCGCGAGGCGGTGGAGGCCGTGGCCAATTGCCAGGGCCGCCGCCACTGCGTGGCGGTGGAGACGGACGTGCAGGGCGAGATCGTCGTGCGCGGCGGCCCCGGGCAGCTGGACATCGTGCTGGTGAACGTGATGATCAACGCGGTGCAGGCGGCGGCCGCCGTTCCCGAGCCGCGCGTGCAGGTCAGCGCGCGCAGCGAAGGCGGCTGCGCCATCGTCTCCATCACCGACAACGGCCCCGGCGTGCCGCCGCAGATCCGCGGCAAGCTCTTCGAGCCGTTCTTCACCACCAAGAGCGAGAGCGCGGGCACCGGTCTCGGGCTCGCGATCAGCCATTCCATCGTCACGCGCATCGGCGGCGGGATCCACTGCGACCCGGCCTATGAAGACGGCGCGCGGTTCGTGATCACGCTGCCGCTCGCGCAGTAGCCATGGGTGAGATCGAAGTCCTCCCGCTGGCTCCCGTGCAAGGCGAGTCGCGGCCGCTCGTCGTCGTGGTCGAGGACGACCCGGCGATGCGGCGCATGATCGAGGAGGTGCTCGCCTCCAGCGCCGCCGAGGTGGTGGCGGCGGACAACTCGCAGGCCGCGCTCGACGTCCTCGAGGCGCGCGATGCGGCGGTCGTCGTCACCGACCTGCGCATGCCGCGCATCGGCGGCCTCGACGTCCTGCGCTTCGCGAAGAAGCGCAGCGCCATGACGCAGGTGATCCTCCTCACCGGCCACGCCACGGTGGAGTCCGCCGTCGAGGCGCTCAAGGGTGGCGCCTACGACTACCTGCGCAAGCCCTTCGAACCCGACGACCTGCGCCGCATCGTCGACCACGCGCTCGACTACCATCGCCTGAACCGCGAGAACCTGCGCCTGCGCGAGTCCAACCAGGCCTACACGGTCCTCGACGGGCTGGTCGGCAAGAACCCGGCGATCGAGCAGGTCCGCCGCGTCGTGCGCGCCGCGGCGGGCTACGACTGCTGCGTGCTGATCACCGGCGAATCCGGGACGGGCAAGGAGGTGGTCGCGCACCAGATCCACCTCGCCAGCCACCGCCGCGAGGGCCGCTTCGTGCCGCTCAACTGCGCGGCCATTCCCGAGAACATCATCGAGAGCGAGCTCTTCGGCTACCAGCGCGGGGCCTTCACCGGCGCCGACCGCGTGAAGGCGGGGCTCTTCGAGACGGCCGACAAGGGCACGCTGTTCCTGGACGAGATCAACAACGCTTCCCCCGCGTTCCAGGCGAAGCTCCTGCGCGTGATCCAGGACGGCACCTACTACCGCATGGGCGACACCGAGCCGCGCCGCGCCGACGTGCGCCTGATCGCCGCCTCCAACCGGCCGCTGCCGGCCCTGGTGGAGAGCGGCAGCTTCCGCATGGACCTCTACTACCGCCTGCGCATCGTCGAGATCGTCATGCCGCCGCTGCGCGAGCGTCGCAGCGACATCCCGCTGCTCGCCAACTATTTCCTAGGGCGCCATACGCAGCGCCTGCGCAAGGCGGCCAGGGGGATCACCACGCGCGCGCTGGGCGCGCTCATGCGCCACGACTGGCCGGGCAACGCGCGCGAGCTGGAGAACGCCATCCAGTCGATGATCATCCTCACCGAGACCGACATGCTCGACAGCGACGTCCTGCCGCCCGGACTCGCGAAGGAAGCGGCCGGGCCGGGCCGGGCGGTGGAGCACATCGAGCCGCAGAGCCTCGAGGAAATCGAGGCCTACTTCATCGCCAAGACCCTGCGCGAGACGCAGGGCAACCGCGCCACGGCCGCGGAGATCCTGGGGATCGACAAGTCCACGCTGTGGAGGAAGATCAAGCGCTACGGCCTCGAATGAGGCCTGGCGCTTCGCGGCAGGGAATGGTCGGGGTGAGAGGATTCGAACCTCCGGCCTCTACGTCCCGAACGTAGCGCTCTACCAGGCTAAGCTACACCCCGAGGCCGAAACGGGCGCTTTCGCGCCCGTCGACGATTCAGCCGACTAGAATTTGCGTTCGACTGAAAAGTGCGCCAATTGTAGCAGACTGTCCTTGCACGCGGAACCGGAAAGCGCCGCGAGCCGGGCGGTGGCGAGCGCCGCCTCGGCGCGCGCGCGGTCGCGCGAATAGTCCAAGGCCCCGGTGCGGTTGATCGCCGCGACGACCGCTTCGAGATCGGCCTTGCCGCCTTCCTCGATGGCATGCCGCACCAGGGCGCGCTCTTCCGCATTGCCCACCTGGATCGCGCGGATGAGCGGCAGGGTGGGCTTGCCTTCGGCCAGGTCGTCGCCGAGGTTCTTGCCGGTTTCCGCCAGGTCGCCCGAATAGTCGAGCACGTCGTCGATGACCTGGAAGGCGGTCCCCAGGTGCATGCCGTAGACGGCCAGCGCACGCTCGACTTCCGGCGTTGCGCCGCCGAGGATGGCGCCGACCTGGGTCGCCGCCTCGAAGAGCTTCGCGGTCTTGTAGCGGATGACGCGCAGGTAGCTTTCCTCGTCGGTGTCCGGATCGTTCACGTTGAGGAGCTGCAGCACCTCCCCTTCGGCGATGACGTTCGTGGCATCCGAAAGGACCTGCATCACGCGCAGGTTGCCCTCCCCCACCATCATCTGGAACGCCCGCGAGTAGAGGAAGTCCCCGACCAGGACCGAGGCGGCATTGCCGAACTCCGCGTTGGCCGTGCGGCGACCGCGGCGCAGGCTCGACTCGTCGACGACGTCGTCGTGCAGGAGCGTGGCCGTGTGGATGAACTCGATGACTGCCGCCATCTCGTGGCGGGCGGGCCCCGTGGCGCCCACCGCATTGGCCGCCAGCAGGACGAGCGCCGGGCGCAGCCGCTTGCCGCCGGCGGCGATGATGTAATCGGCGATGGTCCGGACCAGGACCACTTCGGAATCGAGGCGGCGCCGGATGACCGCATCCACGGCCTGCAGGTCGGCGGCGATCGGCGCCCGGATCGACTCGAGGCTCACGGGAATCTGGGGCAGGTTCAAGGCAGTTTCGGTGGTCTTCGGGTCCGGTCCGGTACGAAGACAAGTCTTTGACGTTGCTTGGGATTTCGCGTATTATAGCCGGTTCGCGGTGCAAAAGGCCGTGAATTATCAAACCAAAACAGGAGTACCAGACATGTATGCGGTCATCAAGGCCGGCGGCAAGCAGTATCGCGTTTCGCCCGGCGAAAGCCTCAAGATCGAGCAGGTCCAGGCCGATGTCGGCGCCACGATCGTTCTGGACCAGGTGCTGATGGTGGCGGATGGCGAGGCGGTGAAAGTCGGCACTCCGACCGTCGCCGGCGCCAAGGTCTCGGCAACCGTGGTCTCCCATGGTCGCGGACCCAAGGTGCGCATCTTCAAGATGCGTCGCCGCAAGCACTACCAGAAGACGCAGGGCCACCGGCAGAACTACACGGAAATCCGTGTCGACGCCATCAACCAGTAACGGGTAGAGACTCATGGCACACAAAAAAGCAGGCGGTTCATCCCGCAACGGTCGCGATTCCGAATCCAAGCGCCTGGGCCTGAAGGCCTTCGGGGGCGAGATGGTCACCGCGGGTTCCATCCTGGTCCGCCAGCGCGGCACCAAGTTCCACCCGGGCCAGCATGTCGGCATCGGCAAGGACCACACCCTCTTCGCCATGGTGCCCGGCCGGGTGAAGTACGCCCAGCAGGGTCCCAAGCAGAAGAGCACCGTGAGCATCGAGCCGGCGCAAGCCTGACGGCTCCTTTCTCCCGGAAAGAGCCCCGTCCTCGTGCGGGGCTTTTTCGTTTCCGGGTTCCGTTCGTGTCCTTTCCTTCGCAATCCTGACGCCGCCCGCCACCCAAGTGCCTGAACTCGCCCTCTTCCTCCTCGCCAGCGCGCTGCTCACCCTCGCGCCCGGGCCGGACATCGTCTACGTGCTCACGCGAGGCATCAGCCAGGGGCGCCAGGCGGGGCTTGCGGCGGCTTTCGGGTTCGCGACCGGCTGCCTCTTCCACACGCTGGCCGCCGCCCTCGGCGTGGCCGCACTCATCCGCTCCTCCGATCTCGCTTTCGACGCCGTTCGCTATGCCGGGGCCGCCTATCTCGTCTGGATCGGCATCCAGGCCCTGCGCCATCGCGCGTCCTTCGCCCTTGCGGGCAACGATGGGGCCGGCGCGCTACTCGCGATCTACCGGCAGAGCGTCATCGGCAACGTCCTCAACCCCAAGGTGACACTCTTCTTCCTCTCCTTCCTGCCGCAGTTCGTGAACGTCCAGGCCGGCGGGGTCGCGTGGCAGATGGCGCTGCTCGGCGCCCTCTTCATGGTGCAGACGGTGGTGATCTTTGGCGCCGTCGCCTGCTTCTCGGGCTGGATCGGCGAGCGCCTTCGCGCGCACCCGGCATTCGGCGAGCGGCTCGGCGTCTTCGCGGGCGTGACCTTCATCGCGCTCGGCTTGCGCGTGGCGATGCCGGACATGGGCGCGGTTCGAGCCGACATGGGAATGCTGCGCACATGAAATTCTTCGACGAAGCGCGCATCGAGGTGATCGCAGGCGACGGTGGCGACGGCTCCGCGCATTTCCGGCGCGAGAAGTTCGTCCCGCGCGGCGGACCCGACGGCGGCGACGGCGGCCGCGGCGGCTCCATCCTCGCGGTGGCCGACGAGAACCTCAACACGCTGATCGACTACCGCTACACGCGCATCTTCCGCGCCAGGCACGGCGAAGCGGGCCGCGGCCGCGACTGCTACGGCAAGGGGGCGGAGGACATCATCCTGCGGGTGCCGGTCGGCACCGTGATTCGCGACGCCGACACGGGCGACACGCTCGCCGACCTGGCCAGGAATGGCGACGAGGCGCTCCTTGCCAAGGGCGGCAAGGGCGGCCTGGGCAACATCCACTTCAAGTCGAGCGTGAACCGTGCGCCGCGTCAGTTCACTCCCGGCGAGGCGGGAGAGCGCCGCAACCTCGAGATGGAACTGCGCGTGCTCGCGGACGTGGGTCTCGCCGGAATGCCCAACGCCGGCAAGTCCACGCTCGTGCGGGCCGTCTCCGCGGCGCGGCCGTAGGTGGCGGACGATCCCTTCACCACGCTGACGCCATGCCTGGGCGTGGTGCGCGTCGACTTGAACCGCTCGTTCGTCATCGCCGACATCCCCGGCCTCATCGAGGGCGCGGCCGAAGGTGCGGGCCTGGGACACCAGTTCCTGCGCCACCTGCAGCGCACGAAGCTCATCCTGCACGTGGTCGACTTCGCGCCCTTCGACGAGGGCGTGGACGCGGTGGCGGAGGCCAAGGCCATCGCCGGCGAGCTGAAGAAGTACGACCCCGGCCTCTACAGGAAGCCGCGCTGGCTGGTCCTCAACAAGGCGGACCTCCTCGACGCCTCCGAGGGCGACAGGCGTGCCAAGGCGTTCGTCAAGAAGCTGGGCTGGAAGGGGCCGTGGTACATGGTCTCCGCCATCCGCAGCGAGGGCACGCGCGAACTCTGCTTCGCGATCATGGAATTTCTGGAAGCCTCGCGCCGTGCCTAGCGAGCTCGCCGGCTGCAAGCGCGTGGTGGTGAAGATCGGCTCGAGCCTGCTCACCAACGCCGGCGCGGGTCTCGACCGCAACGCCGTTGCGGACTGGGCAGGCCAGATCGCCGGGCTGCGCGCGCGCGGCGTGGAAGTCCTCGTCGTCTCCTCCGGCGCGATCGCGGAGGGCATGAAGCGGCTCGGGTGGACGAAGCGACCGAGCGCGGTGAACGAACTGCAGGCCGCCGCGGCCGTCGGGCAGATGGGGCTGGTGCAGATGTGGGAGTCCTGTTTCGCCGAGCGGGGGCTGCACACGGCACAGGTGCTCCTCACGCACGAGGACCTCGGCGACCGGCGCCGCTACCTGAACGCCCGCACGACGTTGAAGACCCTGGTCGCGCTGGGTGTGGTCCCGGTCATCAACGAGAACGACACGGTGGTCGTGGACGAGATCCGCTTCGGCGACAACGACACGCTGGCTTCCCTGGTGACCAACCTCATCGAGGCCGATGCGCTCGCGATCCTCACCGACCAGAAGGGACTCCATTCCGCCGACCCGCGCAAGGACCCCACCGCGACTCTCGTCGCGCAGGCGCAGGCGGGCGATCCTGCCCTCGAGGCCATGGCCGGCGGCGCGGGCTCCGACATCGGCAGCGGCGGCATGCTCACCAAGGTCCTGGCCGCGAAGCGGGCGGCGCGCAGCGGCGCCCACACCGTGATTGCCTGGGGACGCGAGCCGGACCTCCTTACCCGGCTTTTCGCCGGAGAGGCCATCGGATCGCTGCTGGTCGCAACCACGCAGCCCGTCGCGGCGCGCAAGCAGTGGCTGGCCGACCACCTCAAGCCTTCGGGACGGATCACGCTGGATGCGGGCGCGGTGAAAGCCCTCACGCGCGACGGCAAGAGCCTGCTGGCGATCGGCGCAACGGCCGTCGCAGGCAGCTTCGAGCGCGGCGAGGTCGTGAGCGTGATGGCCCCGGACGGCCGCGAGATCGCGCGCGGGCTGGTGAACTACGGTTCCGCGGAAACGCTGCGCATCCTGCGACGGCCCACCTCGGACATCGAGGCCATCCTCGGCTACATTGCCGAGCCCGAGCTGATCCATAGGGATAATCTGGTCGTTCTCTAGAACGACCGGCCTCGGGACCTCAGTCGGAAACCCCGGCTGCAGGTCGCGGACGCGGCTTGCGCCGCCGGCTGTATGGCGAGATGCCCACGTGCCGGCGCGGGTCCACGTCGAGGTACACGGCGAGCTGCTCCAGCGCCATCTTGTACACCTCGCGCTTGAAGTCGATCACCGTGTCTAGCGGCACCCAGTAGTCGTGCCAGCGCCAGGCGTCGAATTCCGGGTGGCCGCTCGCACGCAGCGAGACGTCGGTATCACGGCCGACCAGGCGCAACAGGAACCAGATCTGCTTCTGGCCGCGGTAGGTGCCGCGCCACTCGCGCTTCACCCAGTGGCTGGGCACGTGATAGTGCAGCCAGTCGCGCGTGCGGCCGAGGATCTCGACGTGCGCGGGCTTGAGACCCGTTTCTTCCTCGAGCTCGCGGTACATCGCTTGCTCGGGGGATTCCCCCGGCTTGATGCCGCCCTGGGGGAACTGCCAGGCGTGCTCCTTGATGCGTTTGCCCCAGAAGACCTGGTTTCTGTGGTTGACGAGCACGATGGCGACGTTCGGGCGGAAACCGTCCCGATCGATCATGGCAGTCACCATCCGATTCGTTGAGTTATGTGCATTTTTCCACAGTTCGCGGGTGCCCGCCAGCGCCCGGCGACACCCGGGCCGTGTAGAATGGCGGCCTCGCAAGCCAATGATTTGATTCCGAAAACAGCCAGTTCGCCCCAGCCCCACCCGGAGAGTTCATGCGCGCCAGCCAGTTCTTCCTCGCCACCCTCAAGGAAGCCCCCCAGGAAGCGGAGCTTCCCAGCCACAAGCTCATGCTGCGCGGGGGCTTGATCCGCAAGCTCGGCAGCGGGCTCTACTCGTGGCTCCCGATGGGCATGCGCGTGCTGCACAAAGTCGAGCGCATCGTGCGCGAGGAGATGGACCGCGCCGGGGCCCTCGAGGTGATCATGCCGCCGGTGCAGCCAGCGGAACTGTGGCAGGAGACGGGGCGCTGGGAGCTCTACGGGCCGATGATGCTGCGCATCAAGGACCGCGCCGAGCGCGAGTTCTGCTACGCGCCCACCGCCGAGGAAGTGATCACCGACATCGCGCGCAAGGAGCTGCGCAGCTATCGCCAGCTGCCGGTGAACTTCTACCAGATCCAGACCAAGTTCCGCGACGAGATCCGGCCGCGCTTCGGCGTGCTGCGCGCGCGCGAGTTCTCCATGAAGGATGCGTACTCTTTCGACGCGGACGAGGCGGCAATGCTCGTCTCCTACCGCAAGATGTTCGACGCTTACGTGCGCATCTTCACGCGCCTGGGGCTCAAGTTCCGGCCCGTGTCGGCCGACACGGGCGAGATCGGCGGCAGCGCCTCGCACGAGTTCCAGGTGCTGGCCGACTCCGGCGAGGACCAGATCGCCTATTCCGACGGCTCCGACTACGCCGCCAACATCGAGCAGGCCGAGGCGCTCGCGCCCGCCTCACCCCGTGCCGCCGCCACCGAGCCGATGCGCAAGGACCCGACGCCTGGCGTTTCCACCTGCGACGGCGTGGCGAAGCTCTGGAACGAGCCGCTCTCGCGCACGGTCAAGGCGATCCTGCTCTACGCCAACCACCGCGTGCACATGCTCCTCATCCGCGGCGACCACTCGGTGAACGAGATCAAGGTGGGGAAGCTGCACGGCCTCAAGGGCTGGCGCTGGGCGAGCGACGAGGAGATCCTCGACGCGGCCGATGGCCCGGCCGGTTACCTCGGGCCCGTTGGACTGGACCGCGCGAAAATCACCGTCATCGCCGACCGCACGGTGGCCGCGATGTCCGACTTCATCTGCGGCGCGAACGCGAAGGACTTCCACCTGCGCGGCGCCAACTGGGGCCGCGACTGTCCGGAACCCGACCTGGTCGCCGACATCCGCAACGTCGTGCCCGGCGATCCCTCGCCCGACGGCAAGGGCCGGCTCGCGATCGTGCGCGGCATCGAGGTGGGGCACGTGTTCGCACTGGGGCGCCGCTATTCCGAGGCGATGGGTGCGACCTTCACCGCCGAGGACGGCACGCAAAAGGCCTTCGAGATGGGCTGTTACGGCATCGGGGTCACCCGCATCGTCGGCGCGGCCATCGAGCAGAACCACGACGACAAGGGCATCATCTGGCCCGACCCGATGGCGCCCTACACGGTAGCGGTCATCCCGCTGGGCTTCCACAAGAGCGAGGGCGTGAAGGCGGCGGCGGAGGCGCTCTATGCCGAACTCGCGCAGGCCGGCGTGGAGGTGCTGCTCGACGACCGCAACGAGCGCCCCGGCGTGCTCCTCGCCGACCAGGAACTCATCGGCATCCCGCACCGCGTGGTGATCGGCGAGCGCGGGCTCAAGGAGGGGCTCGCCGAGTACCAGCACCGCCGCGATGCCGAAGCGACCAAGGTGCCCCTCGCCGGCGTCGCGGCGCACGTCCGCGCTCGCCTCGCCCTCTGAATTCCCGGCGCGGAGCGGGCGTAGCGCTAGCTCTTCGGCCGCGCCGCGCCGGCCAGCACTTCCTCGAGGGATTTCCTGGTGACGGTTCCCGTATGGTTCCAGGCCTTCTTTCCCGCCGGGTCGAAGATCATCGTCGTCGGCAGCGCCTTCACCTTGCCGAAGTGCTCCTCGACGCTGTCGTCCTCCAGGACCAGCGGGTAGGCGTGTCCCACCTTCTTCGCGAACTGGCGCACCTTGCCCTCGTCCTCGACGTCGAGGGCAATGCCGATCACCACCGCGCGGGCGGGCACGTTGGCGCGCTGGAATTCGGCGATCTCGGGGATCTCCTTGATGCAGGGCGTGCACCAGGTCGCCCAGAAGTTGACGACCACCCACTTGCCGCGGTAGTCGGCGAGGCGGTGGCGCTTGCCGTCGGTGTCGGTGACGTCGAAGGCCTGCGCCGCCGCGACAGGAAGGAATGCCGCGAACGCGAGCAACGCGCCGCTGATGGTTACCCTGCGGATGCAGGCTTTCGTTTGCAAACGCATCGTGCTCGTCTATCCTGCTTTTTCAATCGTCGCAAGGCTCGCGGCCGAGTCCCGGCCACACGGCAAATCCCTTCATAATCAGACATTAACATACGAATGGCCCTGGACCTGCGCGTTCCCGCGGAACGTGTCGCCCCCCCGAAGGATCTCGAGCTGCGCCCGAAACAGGCCAAGGCCTGGGTCGAATCGCTCCCGCTCAGCCAGAGCGCCGACGCGGGCCGCAAGATCCTCGCGAACCTGAGCGCGATCAACCGCACCAAGGTCGACTTCGACGAGCGCCTGCAGCTCCTCGAGGCCTACCGGCCGATCGCGCGGGTCGTCTTCGACGAGCTGGACGCCGTCTACGGGAAGTCGCTCCTGCCGCTGCCCCCGAAGGCACGCGAGGCGCTCGCCATCGCGCGCGACCTGGCCACGGAATACTCCTACGGCTACAAGATCCTGATCCTCGAGAAGACCGGCAAGCTCCTCGCCTTCGGCGCGAAGAAGCAGATGCCCGCGCTCGTCTTCCGCGCGATGGAGTCGATCGCGCAGCTGCTGCGCGCGAGCTACCGCTCCTACTCGCCGATCCCGACGCTCGCGTGGCGCGAGATCCACCAGCTCTATCTGCACATGGAGAAGGACGGGCTCGCGACCGAGCCCGCCGATGCCGAGACCAGGGCCAGCATCGCCGACCTCTACACGGAGACGCTGCTCGTGGCACTCACCGACCCCTATCGCCTCGTCCCCGGGGAGCTCGACCGCATCACGCAGATCATCCGCGCCCAGCGCGGGGCGGTGACCCTGGGGCAGGCACGCCCCGACACGCAGCCCGGCGGGCATTTCCTCGTCCCGTGCGACGTGGACCGGCCGCCCAAGCCCCTCGCCTCGGCAAGCGACGACCCGGGCGGCCCGAACTGGCGCCTGCTCGACGCCAACCCGATGGTCGACAGGCTGCGCGCCCGCCGTCAGGCCGTGCAATCGGGCAATGTCTCGGCGACGATGAGCAAGTCGACGGGGCCGGAAATGCTTTCCCTCCTCGCGAAGCTCATCGTCCTGTGGGGCGACCCGCCGAAGCGCGCCTACCGCCGCGATCCGATGGACACGAGTGTGGCGATCTGCGCCGGCCTGCGCGCCATCGCGCACTTCGTCTCCCTGGAGCCGCACACCGATCTCGACGCCGAGGCGGATGCCATCGCGAGGGGCATCACGATCCCCCTCATCTCCGTTCCCGACGACGACGTGTCCAGGGGCATGAACGTGAACGAATGGGACGTCGCGAACCAGAGCGCCGGGGGCCTGAAGGTGCGGCGCACGGGAAGCCTCGACCAGCAGATCACGGTGGGGGAAGTGCTGGGAATCAAGTTCATGGGCAAGGCGCGCTGGACGATCGGCGTGGTGCGCTGGCTCACGATGCTCGACGATGGCGGGATGGAATTCGGCATCCAGTTCCTCGCCCCGGCGGCGAAGTGCGTCACGTTGCACTCGATGTCCGGCACGGGGACGCAGTTGCGGCCCGGACTGCTGCTTGCCGAGGATGACGGCTTCGCCAATGCCGATGCGATCCTGGCGGCATCCGCGACCTTCAGCGACCTGCGCGAATTCGAGGTCGAGGAAGCGGGAAGCCTCGCCCGCGTGCGCGCCACCAGCCTCATCGAGAAGACGGGCCGCTTCGATCTCTTCCACGTCGCGCCGTCCTGATCAGGGGGGCGCCTCCAGCCTGTTCCCGCCCAGGGCGCGCTCGATCTCCCGTGCTGCCTGCGCACTCTCCGCGCCTGGCGCCGCGCCGCGCCGCAGCCGCCGCGGCCAGTGATCGAGCGCGGCCGTGAACTCCGCACCGAAGAGCACGACGAGCCAGGCAATGTAGAGCCAGAGCAGGAAGATGGGGATCGCGGCGAACGCGCCATAGACCAGGCGATAGGTCGGCACGATCTGTATCCAGGTCGCGAAGAGCGACTTCATCGCCTCGAACACGACGGCCGCGAGGATCCCGCCGGCCAGCGCGTGCCGCGCCGGCACCGGGCGGTTCGGGAAGAAGCGATAGACGAGGAAGAAGGCCATCGCGCTCACCGACACGGGCACGATGCGCAGCAGGAACGCCTGCGCCCGCGTCGACAGGTCGACCTGGTCCAGGGAGAGGGTGACGAGCCAGGTGGTGGCCGACAGGCTCAGTCCGACCAGCACCGGCCCGAGAGCCAGCAGTGCGGAGTATCCCGCGGCCGACAGCCACAGGGGCCGGCGCCGGTGCACGCGCCAGATCGCATTGAGCCCGTGATCGACGGTGAAGAGCATCGCCATCGCCATCGCGAAGAGCGCGGCCAGCGACACGGTGGTGAGATTAGCGGCTGAGGCGGCGAATTCCGTCATGTAGACGGTGATGATGCGGCCGGCGATCTCCGGGACCAGGTTCAGGAGCAGGAAGACCTTGATCTGCACCATGACGCCCGCGAAGAACGGGGCCGCCGAAAGCATCGAGACGACGATGGTGAAGAGCGGCACGATCGCGAGCAGCGTCGTGAAGGTGAGGCTGCCGGCCACCTGCGGGCAGCGGTCCTCGCTCCAGCGGCGGAAGACGAACGCCAG
The DNA here is from genome assembly GCA_964579785.1 of uncultured Lysobacter sp. GTDB lineage: Bacteria > Pseudomonadota > Gammaproteobacteria > Burkholderiales > Usitatibacteraceae > FEB-7. The sequence continues at coordinate 13,712 of CAZOIB010000339.1, forward strand.
AAATCCGGCGCAGTCGCGGAACATG
>CAZOIB010000340.1:0-7986 GCA_964579785.1 uncultured Lysobacter sp.
GAGCCCCACGAGGTCGAGGGCCGCCTTCACCTTCTCGCGGATCTGCGCGCGCGGGAGCTTGCGTTCCTCCAGCCCGAAGGCGACGTTCTGCTCCACCGTCATGTGCGGCCACAGGGCGTAGTTCTGGAACACCATGCCGACGTTGCGCTTCCAGGGCTGCGTGCCGGTGACGTCCTTGCCGCCGATGCGCACCTCGCCGCTCTGGTGCTGGTTGAAGCCGGCGATGAGGCGCAGCAGCGTCGACTTGCCCGATCCCGAGGGGCCCAGCAGGGCGAAGAACTCGCCGGGCTGCACGGAGAGGGTGATGTCCTTGAGCACCTGGGTGGCGCCGAATGAAAGTGCGACGTTGCGGATGTCGACCCCGACCGGGTTCATTTGTGTGCTCCCGAGGACTGGTGCGGCGAGTTGGCCGCGACGAGACGGTGCGAAAGATAGGTGCCGAAGGCGACCAGTGCCACCGCGATGACGCCCAGCGCCGCGCCGGGGCCGCGTCCCAGCACCGACTGGAAGTAGAGGTAGATGCCGTAGGACATGGGGGCCATGCTCTCGCGGCTGGTGAGGAGGATCGTCTCCGAGATCTCGGCCGCGGCGGTGATGAAGCTGGTCACGAAGCCGGCCAGGATCCCGCCCATCATGAGCGGGACGACGACGCGGCGGATGGTGCTCCAGCGGCCGGCGCCGAGGTTCTCGGCGGCCTCTTCGAGAGCGGGGTGTACCTGGGTGAGCGCGGCCATGCAGGAGCGCAGCGCGTAGGGCAGGCGCCGCACCGCGTAGGCGAGCACGAAGATCATCCAGCTCGCGGTGAGCGCGCCGCCGCCGAAGGGCAGCTCCACACCCTTGAAGGTGCGCAGGTACCCGATCCCCAGCACGAGCCCGGGCATCGCCAGCGCCACCGTGACCAGGTGGTCGAGGAGCTGGCGTCCCGGGAGGTTCGTGCGCAGCACGATGTAGGCGATGGCGGTGCCGATGAACACGTCGATGAGCGCCGCGAGCCCGCAGTAGAGGAACGTGTTCCAGATCATCTGCTTCGACTCGGTGAACACGGTCGCGTAATGGGCCAGCGTGAACTGCTCCGGCAGGATGGTGAAGCTCCAGACCTTGGAGAGCGACAGCAGCAGGATGCCCACGTGCGGGGAGAGGACGAGGAGGAGCATGCCGGCGATCCAGCCGTAGGCGAGCAGCGACTGCCACGCGGAGAGCCGGCGCTTCGGGGCCTGCACGCCGCCGCGGGAGACGAGCGCGTAGTCGCGCCGCTTCACGAACCACCACGAGCCGCCCATGGCGCCGATGGAGAAGGTGACGAGGATCACGCAGATCACGTAGCCGATGGGATCCTCGAGGCCGATGGAGGTCACGCGCAGGTAGGCCTGCGGGGCGAGCATGTTGGTGACGTTGAGCACGAGCGGCGTGCCGAGGTCGTCGAAGACCTTGATGAAGACGAGCGAGGCGCCGGCGACGTAGCCGGGCATGGCGAGCGGGAAGACCACCTTGCGGAAGAGCCGCCAGCCGGAGGCGCCCAGGTTCTGCGCCGCCTCCTCCATCGAGGAATCGATGTTGGCGAGGGATGCGGAGAGGTTCAGGAGGATGAACGGGAAGTAGTGCAGCGTCTCGACGAAGATGACGCCGTTCAACCCCTCCATCAGGGGCACGGTCACGCCGAAGGCATCCTTGAGGATCAGGTTCACCGACCCGGAGCGCCCGAAGAGGAGCTGCATCGCCGCCGCGCCGACGAACGCGGGCATCACCAGCGGCAGCACCCCCAGCGTCTGGATGAGGATCGCGCCGCGGAACTGGAAGCGCACCGTCAGGTAGGCGAGCGGCACGGCGATCAGCGTTCCCAGCCCCACCGTCATGCCCGCCACGTAAAGGCTGTTGGCAAAGGACTCGCGCATCAGCGAGATCCCCGAGAACGCCGCGAAGTGCGCCAGCGTGAAGCCGCCCTGCCCGTCGGAGAAGGCGGTGTAGACCACCGTCACCACGGGGATGACGAGGAAGGCGACCAGAAAAGCGGCGATCGCCAGCGCGACCGCCGCTATTCCCGGATGCGTGCGACCCACCCGGGCCTACTTGGCGCTGCCTGCCAGCTCCGCGGCCTTCGCGTAGTTCGCCTTCGCCTTGGCCGCCCACTCCTCCTCGACCCTGGCCTTGGCCTTGGAGGCGTCCGCGTCGGTCTTCTTCGCCTTGAAGAGCGCGAGGAGCTGCGGGTCGGCGGCCTGCTTCTCGTCGACGACGGGCGTGAGCACGAGCTTCCTCGCCTCGTCGAGTTGCGCGCTCTTCCTGCCGCCCAGGCGCTTGTCGGCCTCGTAGATGGCCTTCATCGCCGCCACCAGTTCCTTGTGGCGGAAGGTGATCAGCTGGTCGAAGAGCGACACCACCACGTAGTAGCGCGACTCGGAGAGGTTGGAGTCGAAATTGACCTTCGCCTGGATCTTGCCGCCGAAGGGGTTGGGGTAGCCGGCGGGCGCCTTGGCATAGACCGACGGCAGCACCGGCAGGCGGCTGATGTCCTTCTGCAGCAGCAGCATCTGGCCTTCCTCGGAGAGGGTGAACTCGATGAAGCGCTTGCCCGCTTCGCTCGACTTCGCGCCGTCGATGAGAGCGATGTTGGCGGGCACGATCGCCGTCACCGAGGGGTAGACGAACTCCACGGGCAATCCGGAGTTCTTCGCCGCCAGGCCGAAGAAGTCGATCACCAGGCCGATGCCGAACTGGCCGTTGTTGACGCCGTCGGGAACGCCGAAGCTGCGCTCGGTGATGGCGGCGCTGTTGGCGCAGATGGCGAGCAGCTGCTCCCAGCCCTTGTTCCAGCTTTCGCCCTGCAGGATCGTCTCCACGGTGAGGTGGGTGGTCCCGGAGCGCGACGGGCTGGAGATGGCCAGGTGGCCGAAGTACACGGGCTTCACCAGGTCGGCCCATTCCTTCGGCTCGGGCAGGTTGTTCGCCTTCACGTAGCGCGTGTTCCACATGAGGCCGTAGCCGGCCAGCGCCTGGCCGCGGTAGTAGCCCTCGGGATCGTTGACCGGGTAGTTGCCGACCTTGGCCGGAATCGCCGGGTTGCCCGGACCGATCTTCTGCAGGAGCTTCCCGCCCGACAGCACCTCGAAGGCGTCCGGTGCGGAAGCCCAGAACACTTCCGGTCGGGAGCCGGCGGCCTGCTCGCGCACATAGGCGATGCCGGCCGCGGTGTTCTTGTTCAGGATCTCGACCTTGTCGGCCGGGTACTTCGCCTCGTAGGCCTTCTTGTAGGCGGTGGTGATTTCCTTGGGGAACGAGGTGACGACGGTGACGGTGTCGGCGAGGCCCGCGAACGGCAGGCAGGCGAACACCAGCGCAACCGCGCGGCAAAGGGTGCTTTTCATGGTTTTACCTCCAGAGTGGACTTCGACGGCGTTTGCAGGGATTCTAGCAGCCGTCCGCAGGCTTTCCGAGTCGACCATGGCCGAACTGATATTCCGCGAGGACTCCTATGCACGGGCCTGTCCGGCGCGTGTCGTCGCCGTTACGTCCGCAGGCCTCGAACTCGATCGCACCGTGTTCTATCCCACGGGTGGCGGCCAGCCGGGCGACACCGGCCATTTGCGGCGCGCCGACGGCAGCATCGTCCGCATTGCCGGGGCGGTGAAGGGCGAGGGGGCCGATGCGGTGCTGCACCAACCGGCGGCCGGGGAGCCGATGCCACTGCCGGGCGAGGAGGTCGAGGCCGTCCTCGACTGGGAGCGGCGCTATCGCCACATGCGCTTCCATACCGCCCTGCACCTCCTGTGCGCCGTCGTTCCGGCGCCGGTCACGGGAGGCCAGGTGAGCGAGGACAAGGCGCGGCTCGACTTCGACATCGCCATGGAGGGACTGGTGAAGGAGGCGATCGAGAGCGGGCTCAACCGCCTGGTCGGCGAGGCCCGCCCGGTGCGGGCGCGCTGGATTTCCGACGCGGAGCTGGACGCGCGCCCGGAGCTGGTGCGCACGATGTCCGTGCAGCCGCCACGCGGGCTCGGCGGGGTGCGCGTGCTCGAGATCGACGGGGTGGACCTGCAACCCTGCGGAGGCACGCACGTGGCCAATACCCGCGAGGTCGGGGAACTTGCCGTGCTCAGGATCCGCAGCGAGGGCGCCCGCAACCGCCGCGTCGTCCTCGGTTTCGTTTGAAACAGGGCCTGTGCGCCCCTGCATACGGGCGCCGGCGCGCAGAATGATACGTTGGACCGGATCGCTCCCCTGAACAGCCTGCCGGACATGGTCGCCACACCCCACGATTCCACGAAGCGCGAAACCGCCGCAGTCGTCGACGACCCGAAGGCGCACGCGGCATTGCTCGACGCCTTCCCGAGCCTCGTCTGGTGCGCCGACGGCGAAGGCCGGTGCAGCTTCGTGAACCGTGCCTGGACGCAATACACCGGACGCAGCCGGGAAGCGGAGCGCGGCGCCGGCTGGCTGGAGGCGGTGCACCCGGACGACCGCGAGGTCCTCGGGAGGCTTTGGTCGGAAGCCTTCGGCCTTCGCCGCCGCTTCGAGACGGAGTTCCGCCTGCGCCGGGCCGACGGCACCTACGGCTGGCTGCACCACTCCGCCGAGCCGGTGACCGGAGGCGGCGGGCGGCTGGCCGGATACCTCGGCACCTGCCACGACATCACCGAACGCCTGGACGCGGAGCTCGCGGCCCGGGCGCGGGCCCGGGAAGTCCGGCTGCTGGCGGACAACGTGCCCGTCCTCATCGCGCACTTCGCCGCTCCCGACCTGCGCTGCGTGTTCGCCAACCGCGCCTACGCCCGGACCTGGGGCTGGGACGTCGACTCGATACTCGGCCGCACCGTCGCGGAAGTGATCGGTGCCGAGGCCTACCGCGAGATCGAGCCGCACATCCAGCGGGTGGTCAAGGGCGAGACGGTCACCTACGAGCGCACGATCCCGACCGGCGAGGCGACGTTCCGGGTCCTCGAGGTCAACCTGCTGCCGCAGCTGGGCGACGACGGAGCCGTCATCGCGGCCTTCGTGCTCATCAGCGACATCACCCGCCACCGGCTCTCCGAGCAGGCGGTGCGCGAAAGCGAGGAGCGCCTGCGCAAGTTCGCGGAGGCCACGCACGAGGGCATCGTCTTCCACGAGGGGGGCGTCTTCACCGACTGCAACGACGCGGTCCTGCGCCTGACGGGGTACGAGCACGACGAGATCGTCGGCAAGCCGGTCCTCGACTTCGTGGCGCCGGAGTGGCGCGAAACCGTCGTGAGCAACATCCGCATCGGCTACGAGCGTCCCTACGAGAGCGCGATCCTGCACCAGGACGGCAGCCGCATCCCGGTGGAAGTCACCGGGAAGGTGATGCCCTACAAGGGCCGGCAATACCGCATGACGGTGATCCGCGACATCCGCGACCGCAAGGAGGCCGAGGCCCGCATCCACTTCCTCGCCCACCACGACACCCTGACCGGGCTTCCCAATCGCGTGCTGCTGATGGACCGCCTGGAGTTCATCCTCGCCTCGGCGCGGCGGCGCGGGTCCCGGGTCGGCATCCTGTTCATCGACCTGGACAACTTCAAGACGGTGAACGATTCCCTCGGCCATGCCGCGGGGGATGCGCTGCTGCGCCTCGTCGCCGGGCGTATCGAGGAGACGCTGCGCGCGGTCGACGTGGTCGCGCGCCTGGGGGGCGACGAGTTCCTCGTGGTGCTGCCGGATCTCGAGAGCGAGCAGGCGCCGGTGGCGGTCGCCGAGAAGCTCCTCGCGGTCATCCGGGAGCCGGTCGTGCTCGAGGGGCAGACGATCGCGGTGAGCCCCTCCATCGGCATCGCGGTCTTCCCGCGCGACGGGGCCAGCACCGATGTCCTGATCCGCAACGCCGACGCGGCGATGTACCTCGCCAAGGACCGCGGCCGCAGCAACTTCCAGTTCTTCAGCGAGAGCCTGGCGCAGGTCGCCTCGAGCACCCTGTCGCTCGAGTCGCGGCTGCGCGAGGCGATACGCGACGAGGGTTTCGCGATCCACTACCAGCCGCAGGTGCGCGTCGACGGCGGACGCGTGGTCGGCATCGAGGCGCTCATCCGCTGGCCGCAGCCCGACGGCACGATGGTGATGCCCGACGACTTCATCCCCGTGGCCGAGCAGCGCGGCCTCATCATGGCGATCGGCGGCTGGGTGCTGCGCAATGCCTGCCGCCAGAACCGCATGTGGCAGCTCTCGGGACTGCCCCGCGTGCCGGTCGCGGTGAACCTGTCGGCGATCCAGCTCAAGCAGGACGACTTCGTGGCGGAAATCGAAAAGGTGCTCGCGGAGACGGGCCTGGACCCCGAGTGGCTCGAGCTCGAGATCACCGAGGCGATGCTCGCGCCCGAGACGGCCGAGCGGCTGCGCACGCTGCACGCCCTGCACGCGCTCGGGGTGCGCCTGGCGATCGACGACTTCGGCACGGGTCACTCGTCGCTCGCGCACCTGAAGCGCCTGCCGATCGACCGGCTGAAGGTGGACCGCAGCTTCGTGCGCGACATTCCCGCCGATCCCGACGATTGCGCGATCGCCGCCGCGGTCATCGGGCTGGCGCGCAACCTGGACATCACCGCGATCGCGGAGGGCGTGGAGACCGAGGCCCAGCTCGCCTTCCTGCGCGGCCACGGCTGCGAGGAGATGCAGGGCTTCCTCATGAGCCCGCCGCTGGCCGCCGCCGAGGCCGCGGTCTTCCTCGCGGCGCGGCGACACGAGGGCGGCATGGCCGCCCCCGGGGGGCAGCGCAGCGCCTGAGGCCGGTCCGCGGCTCTTCGGTTAGGATGGCCGTCCACCCCGGGGAGAACACCGATGAAGGACCAGGACAACGACGAGAAGAAGTCCGCCGACGAGCCGAAGGCGGCGCCGGAGCCGCCGCCGGCGGACAAGCTGAGCGTCACGCGCCACCGCGCGCGCATCAACGGGCGCGACCTCGACTACACCGTCACCTGCGGCACGATCGTCCTCCGGGAAGAGGCGGCCAAGGACGGCAAGGCGGAAAACGACAAGGCGCGCGCCAGCGTGTTCTTCGTCGCTTACACGCTGGACGGCGCGCCTGTGGAGTCGCGCCCCGTCACCTTCTCCTTCAACGGCGGGCCGGGATCGAGTTCGGTCTGGCTGCACCTGGGCCTCCTCGGCCCGCAGCGCGTGGAGCTCGACGACGAGGGGCGCGCGCCGCCTCCCCCGGGACGCCTCGTCGACAACGGACATTCGCTCCTCGACCGCTCCGATCTCGTGTTCATCGACCCGGTGGGCACCGGCTACAGCCGCATGGTGGCCGGCGAGAAGGTCGACGAGTTCCACGAGTACAAGCGCGACCTCGAGAGCGTGGGCGAGTTCATCCGCCTCTACTGCTCGCGCTACGTGCGCTGGTCGAGCCCCAAGTACCTGATCGGCGAGTCCTACGGCACGACCCGGGCAGCCGGGCTCTCGGGGCATCTCCTCGAGCGCCACGGCCTGTACCTGAACGGGCTGATGCTCATTTCCTGCGCGCTCGATTTCAGCGTGCTGCGCTTCGACACCAACAACGACCTGCCGGCGGTGCTGTTCCTGCCGACCTACGCCGCCACCGCCTGGTACCACGGCAAGCTCGCGAGCGACCTGCAGGCGAAACCGCTGCGCGCCCTGCTGGACGAGGTCGAGGCCTACGCGGGCGGCGAGTATGCCGCGGCGCTCTTCCGCGGCGCGAAGCTCACGAAGGAGGAACGTGCGGCCGTCGCCGCGCGCGTCGCCCGCTACACGGGCCTCTCGCCGGAATACGTGGAACGCACGGGGCTGCGCGTCGAGATCTTCCGCTTCTGCAAGGAACTCCTGCGCGACGAGGGCCGCACCGTCGGGCGCCTGGACAGCCGCTTCACCGCGCGCGACCGCGACTCGGCCGGCGAGCGCTTCGAGTTCGACCCCGGCTTCGCCGTCCTCTACGGCGCCTATGCCGCCGCGATGAACGACTACGTGCGCCGCACGCTCAAGTTCGAGGCCGACGCGCCCTACGAGGTCTTGAAGGGCCTCTACCTCAAC
>CAZOIB010000341.1:0-1889 GCA_964579785.1 uncultured Lysobacter sp.
TTTAACCTGCTCCGCGCGGACCGCCGCCAGAGTGGCGCGAGCATCCTGCTCGCGTTTGCAAGGAACGCCGAACATTCACGGGGGCAGGATGCCCCCGCTACTTTGGAAGGCTGCAGCGCGTTCATCCCGCCGGCTTCCGCACTCGGCACTGGGGTGTCTGCCCGCGCCAGATTTTCCAGCGCAGGCCCAGCATCGCCAAGGCCGGCCGCCACAGCAGGCGCCGGAAACCGTACTTCGATTCGCCGGTGAGCCGGGGATGGTGACGAACCGGGGTCTCGCCGACGCGAAACCCGGCTGCCACCGCCAGCGCGGGAATGAAACTCTGCATCAGCTCCATCGGAAAGAACGCGTCCCGCACCTCCCGCCGCATCACCCGCAGTTGGCAACCGGCGTCGTGCACGCCGTCGTTCAGGATCGCGCCCCGGACAACGTTGGCCACGCGCGACATGATCTTCCGTAGGGTGGAATCGTGCCGGTCGACGCGCCAGCCGCAGGCCAGGTCGACCTGGCCCGACTCGACCAGCGCCAGCAAGGCGGGAAAATCGCGCGGGTCGTTCTGACCGTCGCCGTCCATCATGAGCAGGTACTCGCCCTGTGCCGCCCGGAGGCCGGAGAGCAGCGCGGTTGCCTGGCCGACGTTCTTCGCCATGCGCAGTTCGACGCACTCGGGCCAGCGGGCGTGCGCCGCGGCGATCTCCTCGGCCGTCGAATCCGTGCTGCCATCGTTCACCAGGATGAACTCAAACCGCCGGCCGAGCCCCCGCAGCACCGCGACGGACCGCTCTGCCAGCGGGAGGATGTTGCCGGCTTCGTTGTAGAACGGAACCACCAGGGAAAGCAGGGGAGGCGGGGCACTCACGGTTCAGCCACAAACAGGACGCAGACGAACCCCGGGCGCAAACCGAGGAACGTCTCCCGATACGTTCCGCGCAACCGGGCGCGGACGGCATCAGCCTGCGCGACGGATGCGATGACGAGGGCACCGTCACAGTTTTCCGGCGGCACGAGGTGGTAGCCGACGCGCGGCAGCCCCCGCAAGTACCAGGGCAGCGGCCAATATTCCTCGCTGATCACGTGGGTCGAGCGATTCGCACCCTCGGGGCGCGCGGCGAGGGTGGCGTCGGCGAGCGGCCGAAATTTCAACACATCCGCCGCACTGTGCACGTAGGCGTAGGGATTGCGCTGGTCCGCCGGGCGGAGGAACGCCACGCGCCCGGTCTGCTGGTACAGGGTCGCGCCGACCAGGAGCGCAAACGCGGCCGCGACCGGTCGGCCGGTGCGCAGGCGGGCGATCGCCGCCAAGGCCGCCGCCGCCAGGAGCGCGAGGGCGGGCACGAAGTGCACGACGTGCCACGGCGTCTTGTACGCGAAGCAGGAAAAAGCGCCCACGACTCCGAGCGCATACAGCGCCACGCCGCGGAGAAAGGGGTTGCGGCGCGCCCAAGCCACGACGAAGCCCGCGAGCGCGAGTGTCGTGAACGCGGCCTGATGCCACACGAGTCCACCTTCCCGGTACCAGCCGAAAAGCCGCAGATAATACCACCAGGATTTCTCGTGTCCGGTGGGCGGCGCCTCACTGCCGAAGCGCGTGATCGCGTGCGCATACGCGCCGAGCGCGTCGCGGACTCCGGCGGGATGCGTGCCGAACGACGAATAGAGCAGCCCGGCCGTGAACACTGCGCTCAGCGCGCCGAACGCGAAATCGCGCCGCGGCCGTCGCGAGGTGGAGCGCGCGCCGTTGCGCGCCAGCAGCCAGGCCAGCGCCACCAGCACCAGGAAAAGCGGCGCGCTCGCTTTCGTCGCTTGCATGAGCCCCACACTCGCGCCCGCTGCCACCGCCCAGCGCGTGCGACCCGTGCGCCACCAGGCCTGCAGCGCCGCGACCGTCC
>CAZOIB010000342.1:0-13150 GCA_964579785.1 uncultured Lysobacter sp.
GTCCCCTACCCCTACATCGTCACGCGCGCGGCGCAGCGCCTGGTGTTTTCCGGGGGCATGCGCCTGCGGCGGCCGCACCTGTACCACGAGCCCAACTACATCGCGCTGCCCTGGAACGGTCCCCTCGTGGTCACCGTGCACGACCTGTCCATCGCGCACCACCCCGAGTCGCATCCCCGGGACCGCCGCGAGCACTTCGCACGCTACCTTCCCGGCACGCTCGCCCGTGCCGCGCAGGTGATCACGGATTCGGAGACGGTCCGCCAGGAAGCCATCGCGCACTTCGGGCTCGATCCGCGGCGGGTGACTGCGATCCACCTCGGGGTTGCCGCCGATTTCGTGCCGCGCACGAAGGAAGCGACTGCGCCGGTGCTCGCGAAGCTCGGCCTCGCGCATGGCGACTATGTGCTATCGGTCGGCACGCTGGAGCCGCGCAAGAATCTTGCGCTGGCCATCCGGGCATGGGCATCCCTTACCCCGGAGGCGCGCGCCGGCAAGCCGCTGGTCGTGGCGGGCGCGAAGGGCTGGCTGAATGACTCTCTCCTGGCGCTGGTGGAGAAGCTCGAGCGGGAAGGCGTGGTGCGCTTCCTCGGCTACGTCGCGCAGGAGGACTTGCCGTGCCTCTACGCCGGGGCGCTCGCGTTGGCCTATCCCTCGCGCTACGAAGGTTTCGGCCTGCCCGTGGTGGAGGCGATGGCCTGCGGCGTGCCGGTGATCACCTCGCACGCCTCGTGCCTGCCGGAGATCGCCGGCGGCGCAGCGATGCTCGTCGATCCGGACGACGAGGCGCAGATGGCCGAAGCGCTGCGCCAGGCGATCGGCGATGGCGAGCTGCGCCGCACGCTCGCCGCACGCGGCCTCGAGCGGGCACGCGCATTCACCTGGGAGCGGTGCGCCGAGCGCACGGTGGGCGTCTACCGCGCGGCCGTCGATGGCACGGCGCCCTGAGCGGGCGCGGCTGCGCCGGTGCTAATCTAGCGCCGAGTCCATCGCCATGATTACCGTCGCCAATCCTTCCGCCGCCGCCTCCAAGGCCGAGTCGTACGCGGACTTGCTCTGTCAGGTGGAATCCCTGCTCGAGGGTGAGCGCGACGCCACCGCCAATGCCGCCAACCTGGCCGCGCTGCTCTTCCACGCGCTTCCAGACCTCAACTGGGCCGGGTTCTACTGGATGAAGGACGGCGCCCTGGTGCTCGGCCCCTTCCAGGGCAAGCCGGCATGCGTGCGCATCGCCCTGGGCAGAGGGGTGTGCGGCACTGCCGGCGCCACGGCCCGCACGGTCGTCGTTCCGGACGTCCACGCCTTTCCCGGTCACATCACCTGCGACAGCGCATCCGCAAGCGAGGTGGTGGTCCCGGTGCTGCAAGCCGGCGCCGTCCTCGGCGTGCTCGACCTCGACAGCCCGCGCCTCGCCCGCTTCGACGAGGACGACGCGCGCGGCCTCGAGGCCATCGTCGCCGCCTTCGTCGCCGCAACAGATCTTTAGGAATGACGAACCCGGTTCATGAACCCGGTTCGTGAACCGGGTTCGTAAACATGACACTGCGCTCGCTGCTCGTCGACTTCAATTCCTACTTCGCCTCGGTGGAGCAGCAGGTGGAGCCGCGGCTGCGCGGCCGACCGGTGGGTGTCGTGCCGATGATTGCCGACACCACGGTGTGCATTGCCGCGAGCGTCGAGGCCAAGACCTTCGGCGTGAAGACGGGCACCCGCGTGGGCGAGGCGAAGAAGCTCTGCCCCGGCATCGAGCTGGTGCTCGCGCGGCACGAGCTCTACATCGACTTCCACCATCGCGCGGTGGCCGCGGTCGATACCGTGGTGCCCGTCCGCCAGGTGCTCTCCATCGACGAGATGGACTGCGAGCTCACCGGGCGCTGGCAGGAGCGCGATCGGGCCATCGGCCTGGCGCAAAAGGTGAAGGAGACGCTCCGGACGACGATAGGCGAGTGCCTGCGCACCTCCATCGGCATCGGCCCCAACACCTTCATCGCCAAGACCGCATCCGACATGGTGAAGCCCGACGGGCTCGTGGTGATCGAGAAGCGCCAGCTGCCGCAGGGGCTCTTCGGGCTTGAACTGCGCGATCTCTCCGGCATCGGCAAACAGATGGAAGCGCGGCTCAAGCGGCACGGCATCCGCACGGTCGAAGCCCTTTGCGCGCGCTCACGCGAAGAGCTGCGTGCCGTCTGGGGTGGCGTGGGCGGGGAGATCATGCACGATCGCCTGCGGGGGGAGGCAGTCGCGGCTCGCGACACCGCCACGCAGTCGATCTCGCACTCGAGCGTCCTCGCGCCCGACAAGCGCAATCCCGAGGACGCCTCCGCCATCCTCGACCGGCTGGTGCAGAAGGCGGCGATGCGCCTGCGCAAGTCGGGCCACTATGCCTCGCGGCTGGCGATCGGCCTCAAGTACCTCGACGGCTCGCGCTGGGACGCCGACATGCGCCTCGTCGACACGCAGGACACCATGACTTTCCTGCACGCGCTGGAGAAGCTCTGGAGGGGTCGTCCCAAGGACCGGCGCACGATCCTGCAGGTCGGGATGGCTTTCTCGGAACTGGTATCGGAAGCGGGCCACACCGGCTCGCTCTTCGCCACCGAGTCGCGATCGAAGAGCCTCTATGCGACGCTCGACAAGCTGAACGCGCGATTCGGGAAGCAGGCGGTGTACTTCGCGAGCGCACACAAGGCGCGCGACAGGGGCGGGATGCACATCGCTTTCAACCACATCCCAGATCCGGAGACGGAGAGATGACCCTCACCCCCGGCCCATCTCCCAGGGGAGAGGGGAGACAAAGAACGGAGACTCCATGAAAGACAACGTGGTGATCATCACCGGGGCATCCAAGGGCATCGGCGCGGAACTCGCGCGGCAGATGGCGGCGCACGGCGCGACCCTCGCGCTGGCGGCGCGCGACCGGCCGGCGCTCGAGAAGGTCGCCGCCGAATGCGTGGCGCTGGGCGCACGGGCCGAGGCGATCGTGGCCGACGTCGCCGTGGAAGCCGACTGCCGCCGCCTGGTGGAACGCACGGTCGCCGCCTTCGGGCGCATCGACACCCTGGTCAACAATGCCGGCGCGACGATGTGGGCGCGCTTCGAGGACATCGGCGACATGGCGATCCTCGCGCGGATCATGCAGGTGAACTACATGGGAGCGGTCTATTGCACGCACCATGCGCTGCCGCACCTCAAGGCCACGCGCGGACGACTCGTGGGCGTCGCGAGCCTCACGGCACTCACCGGCGTGCCGACGCGCTCCGGCTATGCCGCCTCCAAGCACGCCATGCGCGGCTTTTTCGACTCGGTGCGTATCGAGCTGGCAGGCTCGGGCGTGACCGTCACCATGGTCTATCCCGGCTTCGTGTCCACCGGCATCCGCGAGAACGCGAGCGGCCCCGATGGCAAACCCATCGCGGTGAGCCCAGTGAAGGAAGGCGAGGTGATGAGCGTGGAGGAATGCGCGCATATCACGCTCGCGGCCATCACCGAGCGCAGGCGGGAAGTGGTCATGACCGCGCGCGGGCGGCTCGCCATGTTCCTCAAGGTCGTTGCGCCGGGGCTGGTGGACGACATCGCCCGGCGTGCCATCGACAAGGGCCGCTGACTATTTCTTCGCCGCAGCCTCGAGCTTCGCAAGCGTTCCCTTGTCGGTGCGCGGGTTGCAGGCCAGGTAAAGATCCTGCTTGCGCACGACGAGCACTTGCTTGATTTCCTTGACGCCAGCCTTGGCCGCCACTTCCTTTGCCGTAGCCTCTCCGGTGATCCAGAGATCGATCGCGTTGGGATCGGTCTTCGGCAGGGCGAGGCGGGCGGGATTGTCGGCATCCTTGTCCGCCTCGCGGATGCTGGACGCACCCTCCTTGCGCATGAAGTCGACCTTGGCGTCGTTCTTCACCGCGCCGATCTTGAAGAAGCGCGCATCGCGCGCCACCTTGATCGGCTTGTCGAAGGCCGGCAACGCATAGAGCGCCCAGTGGTTCGTGGCGATCGGGCCGAACCACTTGAACAGCTTCTCGCGGTTGTCCACGCGCGCCGTGCTGTAGATGCAGGTGTTGGCCGAGGCCTGCGCCAAGGTGTACGCGTCGTCCCACTTCATGACGGTGATTTTCGCCTCGAGGCCGGCCTTGGCGAGCAGGGCGCGAACGGCCTCGGTGGAGGTGCCCTTCACGTCCTTGCCGTCGGCGAAGTTGAACGGAGGATTGTTCTCGGTCACGAGTTGCAGTGGCGCGGCAACTGCGGCGGAGGTAGCCGCGAGGGCGGCGCATGCGATGAGGCGTTTCATCGGGTATCTCCCTGATTTTCCGAGGCAAAGAGTAACGCAAACCCCTCACCCCGTCCAACCGGGGCGGTGGCCAGTCGAGTTACAATGCCCCAGCCTCGGCCGCCTCGCCGAGCCCCGATACCGCGTTCCCGCCGTCCGACCCCATGGACCTCTCCGTCTGGCTCACCTATCTCGTCGCCACGATCATCCTGTCGGTCTCGCCGGGACCGGGCGTGTTCTCGAGCCTTGCCGCGGGGCTGAACCACGGGTTCCGCCGCGGCATGTGGAATGCGGTGGGCATGCAGGTGGCCAACTTCGCCCTGATGATCGGCGTCTCCGTGGGACTGGGGGCGATCCTCCTCGCTTCCGAGACGCTCTTCACTGCCGTGAAGTGGGGCGGCGTGGCCTACCTCGTCTGGCTGGGCTTCGTCACCTGGCGCTCCGAGCCGCACCACTTCGACGCGCGCGCCGACGCGCCGCAAGGCAGGGATTCGCGCGAGGTGTTCCTCAAGGGCTTCCTCGTGAACATCACCAACCCCAAGGGCATCATCTTCTACGTGGCGGTGCTGCCGCAGTTCATCGACGTGGCGCGGCCCCAGTTCGCGCAGTACGCCATCCTCGGGCTCACCACGCTGGTGGTGGACATGGTCGTGATGGCCGGCTACATCGGGCTCGCTGCGCGCGTGCTGGCCGTGATGAAGGAACCCTCCCACCTGCGCTGGGTGAACCGCATCCTGGGCGGCGCCTTCGTCGCCGCGGGCCTGGCCCTCGCAGCGTTCCGCCGCTCGCACGCCGCCTCCTGAATTCTTCGCACCACCCCCAACAACGAGAGGAGTTGCAAGCATGACCATCAAAGTCGGCGACCGCCTGCCCGCGGGCACGGTCCAGGAGTTCATCGAAGTGGAAGGCAACGGCTGCTCGGTCGGCCCCAACACCTTCAAGGTCGAAGACCTCGTCAAGGGCAGGAAGGTCGCGATCTTCGGCCTGCCGGGCGCCTTCACGCCCACCTGCTCGGCCAAGCACGTGCCGAGCTACCTCAACAATTACGACGCGCTGAAGGCGAAGGGCGTGGACGAGATCTGGTGCTTCGCCGTGAACGACCCCTTCGTCATGGGCGCGTGGTGCCGTGACCAGAAGGCCGGCGGCAAGATCCGCTTCCTGGGCGATGGCAGCGCCGCCTACACGAAAGAGCTCGGCCTGGAGCTCGACCTCAACGCGCGCGGGATGGGCATGCGCTGCCAGCGCTTCTCGATGCTGGTGGAGGACGGCGTCGTGAAGTCGCTCAACATCGAGGGGCCGGGCAAGTTCGAGGTCTCCGACGGCGACACGATGCTCAAGCAGGCGGGCTGAAAATGGAATTCCAGGCAATGCTCGCAACGGCCAAGCCCATCGTGGTCGCCGTCGGTCTCAAGGTCGCCGGCGCGATCGTCATCTACATCATCGGGCGCTGGCTCATCGGCGTCGCCGGCTCGCTGATCCAGGCGGCGCTCGAACGCCAGAAGATCGAGCCGACCGTCATCCGCTACATCGGCAACACGATCGCGGTGGCGCTCAACGTGCTGCTGGTGATCGGCATCCTCGGGTACTTCGGGGTCGAAACCACGTCCTTCGCCGCGCTGATCGCGGCAATCGGCATCGCGATCGGCGCCGCCTGGTCGGGGCTGCTCGCGAACTTCGCTGCCGGCGCCTTCATCCTCGTGCTGAGGCCCTTCAAGGTCGGCGACTACGTGCTTGCCGGCGATGTCGAGGGCACGGTGCGCGCCGTGGGCCTCTTCACGACGGCGATCGACACGCCCGACAACGTCCAGACCTACGTCGGCAACGCCAAGGTCATGGGCGGCGTCATCAAGAACTACTCGACCAACCCGCACCGCCGCGTGGACCTCACGGCCCAGCTCAATCACTCGGTCGATCCGCAGGACGCCATTCGCCGCCTCAAGGAGGCATTGCCGCGCATCGCAAACGTCGTGGCCGAGCCGAAGCCTGACGTCGAGATCCTCACCTTCAACGAGCGCGGGCCGGTGCTCGCCGTGCGCCCCTACGTGCACACCAATCACTACTGGCAGGTGTATTTCGACACCAATAACACGATCCGCGAGACGTTCGGCTCCGCCGGTTACCCGGTGCCGGAGTCGCATGTGCACATGCGCCAGGCCTGAGAGCGGCGCGCGAGTTGCGGGCTTCACCGGCGGCAGTAGCCATCTCGTCACGCGGCGCTTGTCGAACCCATGTCCGGCCGCCCGGCCAACACGAGAATCCCGAAGCCTGCGCGTGTTGTCGCCAGGCGCAAGCTGCTGCGGCTGCTTGACGAGCGGGCTCCGGGATCGGCAGTGTGGGTCGGCGCTGCCAGCGGAATGGGCAAGTCGGTACTTGCGGCGAACTGGGCGGAATCTTCACGCCGCAAGACTGCGTGGATCCGGCTTTCCGGCGACATGGCCGATCCCGTCCGCGTATACAAGGCGATGGGTGATGCCCTCCCGGCCCGCGCGAGATTGCCGCGGTGGCAGCCCGGCAGCGGCGAGGAAATCGCCCACTTCGCTGACCGGTACTTCCGGGCCTTGTGGCTCGTCAACGGCAGTCCCGCGCTGTGGATACTGGACGATCTTCCCGACCTCGCCACGCAGCCTGCGCTCACCGATGTGCTCCGCAAGCTGGTCGAGAGCGTGCCGCCGGAGGGCGCCGTTCTTCTCCTAGCGCGCCAGGGCCCTCCCGACGGCTGGCAGGATCTATTGGCGACGTGCTGTCTTTCCTCCATCGACGGCAATGACATGCGGCTGGAGCCGAAGGAGACTGCCGCGCTGGTCAAGTCGCTAACGCGCGATCCGGCGCTGGATTGCGGTGGGATCCACCAGAAAAGCGGGGGCTGGGCGGCGATGGTCGTGCTGCTGGCAAACGCCAGTCGCGAAAGCATGGACCAGGACTTCGACGCACTGGCGGAAAAGGCCTTCGCGAGCGAAACCGCGGCCACCCGAACCCTGCTGCTGCGCCTGCCATGGCTACCAGAATTCGATGTGCCGACCGCAGTGCGCGTGTCCCTGGATCCTGCCGCCCAGCGGCACCTCGATCGCGTCTATCGACAGGGGCTGTTTGTCTTCCGCAGCGGATCGCGCCAGGAACATCGATACCGGTTTCATTCGCTGTGGAGGCAGTGGCTCGCCCGGAAGGCTAGGGAGAATCCTGCCGTGGCCGACTGGCCGGCGAGTGCGCGGCGGACGGCAGCGGAACTGGAAGCTTCCGGTCTCGTCGGCGAAGCCGTCGAACTTTGGCTCGACGCGGGCCAGGCGGGGCGCGCTGTCGATGCAGCACTTGCCGCCGCTGCCTCGGCCGTCGCGAGCGGCCGCGCCGGGAGTCTTCGCGGATGGGTGGCCGCCATTGCCGCGCTGGCGCCGCAACTTGCCCTGGAGGAACCGCCCCTTGCCGCGCGCTTGGCGTACTGGGAGGGAATCGCCTGGAGGCCGGAGAGCCTGGCGAAGTCGCATGCACTTCTCGCCGAGGCCTTTGACCGATGCCCCGAATCGGACGTGCCCGGACGAGCCGCGCTGGCGAGCGCGGCGGCAGAGTCCCTCGCGCTGCAGCTTGCGGATCTACATGGGCTGGATTCATGGATCGATCGCTTTTCTGCGCTGCCGGACACTGCCGTGGCGTTTGCAGGCGACCCCGCATTCGAGGCACGCGTCGTTGCCGGAATGCTGACCGCACTCGTCTGCCGCCGGCCCGAACATCCCCTCGCAGGACAATTGTCCCGTCGCGCCGCCGCCCTGCTGGGGCGTGACCTGCCCCCTTCGTCCCTGGCGGCTTTGTCGACCGTTGTCTACCTGCACTACTGGCTTGGCGACCACCGCGCGATGCGCGAGGCGCTCGACCGCTTCAGTGCGCTCCTGCGGGGTGAAGCCTTCGACGCAATGGCGCTTGTCTGGTGGCACCACGCGCAGACCCTCTGCTTCAGCATTCTTGGTGACGCAGGACGAGCGCGGGCTGCCGTCGAGAACGGCCAACGCGTCGCACAGGAACACGCCCTGGACTTCATGCAGCCACTCCTGCTCATGTCCGGTCACCTTGCTTCAGCCGCAACTGGCCGGGTCGAGGACGTGGAGGACGCACTGGCGTGTGTGGCTGACCGGCTCGATCCGGCTCGCACCCTCGAGTCTGCGACCTGGCATCACCTGAGCGGCTGGTCGCGCCTGCTGCGCGGCGACGCGATCGGTGCCCTGGGCCCGCTCCGCCGGGCATATGACACGGCCCTTCGTTCAGGCATGCCGGGATTCATCGTCCTGCGCAGCGTGCACCTTGCAATAGCGCACGCCCTGGCCGGCGACACAGCCGCCGCCCGATTCTGCCTGGCGACGGCCGAATCCCAGCCGTTGTTCGCTGCCAGCCCATGGTTGCGCTATGAAGCCGCCTGGGCGCATGCCTTGGTGTCGCGTGCCGAATCCGACCGGCGCGCCCTCGAACGCTCGCTTCGCGATGCACTCCGGCTTTCATTCCAGCACGGCTATGTCCTCACCCGCTTGTGGCTGCCGAAGGAGTACGCGATCCTGTGCGCCGAAGCGCTTGGCCTTGGCCTGGATCCATTGCACCTGCAGCACGTCATTCGTGCGGCGGAACTGCCGGCGCCCGGCGCGACGGCGAGCCGATGGCCTTGGGCCATGAAGATCCGCGTTCTCGGGGATGTCCAGATCGAGATCGATGGACTGCCCGTCACCTTCGACGGCAAGGCACAGCGTCGCCCTCTCGAATTGCTTCTGGCACTTGCAGCAGCGGGCGGCCGGCGGCGAAATGCGCGGCAATTGGCGGACGAACTGTGGCCGGACTGCGATGGCGATCCCCTCAACGCGTTTCAGGTCGCGCTGCACCGCTTGCGTCGCCTCCTTCGCGACGAACGGCTGGTGAGGCTGGCGGGCGGGGAAGCCTGGCTGGACTCGAACCGTTGCTGGATCGACCTGGCCGAACTCGAAGAGTGGCTGGGCATGATCCAGGACGCGGACGGACAGAGCCCGTGGGAAAGGATGCGATTGCTCTACCGCGGCAAGCTCGCCGAGGAACGCCTCGAACTCGACTGGCTCGCCGCCCACAGGGAGCGGCTTCACCGCCGAATCATGAACGCGCTCAAGGCGACTGGCGAAAGGCTCGATGCCGGCCCTGCGAAGGCGGCCCTGGCCCACTGGAGGCTCGCCAGCGAGTTCGATGTCGGCGACATTGAGATTCGGCATCGTCTCGATGCCGCCCGCCTGCGCGCGGACTGTATGTGATCCGTAAGTCCCAGGAACCTAGGATGGTGACTCCTTGACCGCCACCCGGGAGCTGACCATGCGATTGCCGACCGCCCTTCTTGCCCTTTTTCTTGGCCTTCCACTATTCAGCGCGCTCGCCCAGGACTGGCCGGCACGGCCGATCCGTCTCGTCGTCCCGACAACCGCTGGCGGAACCGCCGACCAGGTCGGCCGCCTCGTGGCAGAGCAACTCGGGACCGCCCTCAAGCAGCCCGTGGTTGTCGATAACAAGCCGGGCGCTGGAACGAACATCGGCAACGAACACGTCGCGCGAGCCCCCGGGGACGGATACACGCTGCTGATTGGCGCGGCTACGCTCGCCATCAATCCGAACGTGTATCCAGGGCTTGCCTATTCACCCGAGAAGGACCTGGTGCCCATCACGCGCATGGTCCGGGTAGCCAACGTCGTTGTCGTGCGCGGCGACTCGCCGATCACCTCACTGGGCGAACTGGTACAGCGCGCCAAGGCCGCGCCTGGTTCGGTCGCCTACGGATCACCGGGCGTGGGCACGTCAGTCCACCTCGGCACCGAGCTATTCAAGGTCCGGGCTCGCGTCGACATGCTCCACGTGCCCTACAAGTCCAGCGCGCAAAGCACCCTCGCCCTGCTGTCCGGCGAGGTGCAGGTAGCCTTCGAGAACATGCCGGTGGTCCTTTCCCAGATCCGCGCGGGAAAGCTCAGGGCCCTCGCAGTCACGTCCAGGCGCAGGAGCGAGTCGCTGCCGGAGGTGCCCACGGTGACGGAACAGACTGGCATCGACTACGACATCTCGACCTGGTTCGGTGTCCTCGCGCCATCCGGCACTCCGGCAGCCATTGTCGAACGCGTCGACGCCGAGCTGCAGCGCTCCCTGGCACGATCGGAGGTTCGTCGCAGCATCGAGGCCATGGGAGCGGAATTGGCCGGTGACGGTCCGCGGGAATTCCGTCAGCTGCTTCGCGACGAGACTCAGCGGTGGGCCGAAGTGGCTCGCAGCGCGCGCGTCACCGTCCCGTGAGCAGCCTGGGTGGACCGGTGGCGTTCACGACGGCCAGCGCGTCGGCATACGAGCTGAGCATCGGCCGATGGAGCCGCACGCTGGCCGGGGCGCTCGTTGAGTGGGTTTCACCACGGGGTGAAGACATGCTCGACGTGGGTTGCGGAACCGGTCACCTCGCGCATGCGCTCGCCGACGCCTGCCCGATGGCAGCGATCACCGGCGTGGATATCCTTCCGGGATTGCTCGAGTCAGCGCGCGGCAAGGAACACCCCCGGTGCCAATTCATCGTCGGCGACGCGATGGCGCTTCCCTTCCCGGACTCGGTCTTCGACTTTGTCATCTCCCAGCTGGTCCTGAATTTCCTGCCCGATCCGGGCCTCGCGATCGCCCAGATGTCGCGCGTGGCCCGCCCAGGTGCCACCGTGTCGGGCGCCGTCTGGGACATCGAGAACGGCCTTCCGGCATTCCACTTCCTTTGGAAACACGCATGCGAGGTGGCGCCTGAACTGCTATGCCATTACTCGCGTTGGCGTGAGCAGCCGGCCACGCGCATCCAGGTTCTTTCGCATCACTGGCGGGAGGCGGGCCTGCATGAGTTGCGGACAGCCCGCCTCGACATGACGATGCGCTTCGAGACCTTCGACGACTTCTGGCTCCCGGCCTCGCATGGTGGACAGGCGTTTGGACGCGCTCTCGGCACGCTCGACTCCGACATGCAGGCAACCGTAGCCCGGCACATGGCTGAGGCCTACGACCAGGCATCCGATTGTGGCGTGGCCATGTTTCCCGCCAGCGTGATTGCCATCGCGGGAATACGCTAGTCTTCCGGCGGCTGGCGCTCAGCCCTTCCCGCCTGCCATGGCGAACACGACGAGCACGACGATGACGCCAAGCACGAGGAACGCGATCTTCCACCACGACTTCGGGCTCTCCCCGGAAACCTCCCCGGTCTGCCCGTTGATGAGGAAGCGGTAGACCTTGTCGCGGTAGCGGTAGGCGGAGATCCACACCGGCAGCAGCACGTGCTTGAACTTCACGTCGGCGTAGCGCGTGGAGACGGAGTGAATGCACTGCTAGTCGCCGCCGATGTCGCGGCGGATGAGCGCGTAGACGGCTTCGTCGATGGACTGCTTCGCGACCGGGAAGCCCTCCCGCAGCGTCACCTGGTAGGCCTCGGCCTGGAAACCGCTCACGAACTCCGGCTGGTAGGGCACCAGTCCCTTGAGCTCGAAGCGCATCACGGCGCCGCTGATTCCTGCAGGGAGCGACTTCGATGCCATCACCAGCACGTCATCGTGGAACCGCTCCACGTGGCCCGACACCGGAGTCCAGCGCGTCTGCTTCACCCGCCGCGTCGCGGTGATCGTGTCTCCCGCGGAATTCTTGGTCGTGTAGGTCTCGGTCGTGTAGTAATCGTCGCCCCGCTCCGCGGAATAGTCGCTCGCCGTCCGGCAATCGTAGGTCCAGTACGGCAAGTAGACGCCGGCAAGCCCCGCGTCGCTTTGCGCGTATCTCCTCAGGTCGCCGGGCGCCAGCCAGAGCGACTTCACCCAGCGGCGAAACGCGTCCGCCGCCCGGGCGCGGTCGACCTGGAAGGGCACGATCGACTTCGGCTTGATGCGGCGGCTCGCGTAGCTCTTCGAGACGATGGCCGTGCCGCAGAAGGTACAGTGGCCGGCAAAGAGGCTTCCGACCATCGACTGCTCCGCCCCGCATTTTTCGCAACGGACCTGCTCGACCTCCGCCACCTCCATCTTTCCCTGGAGGGCCAGCAGGTAGGTGTCGAAGTCGAGCTCCTCGACGCGAGCGTCGTTCTCCGCGATCGCGTTGGCCGTGCCGCAATACTCGCACTTGAGCTCCCGCGTGCCCGGGGCAAAAGAGAGCCTTGCCCCGCATCCGGTGCAGGGAAAGGTCGTGACGAATGCGGAATCAGGCGGCAGGAGGAACCGGCGGCGGAACGCTGGCGAAGAGTGGGGCCAGCTCCGGTACTTCGCCCGCCGCGACCCATTGCGCCATGCCGGCCTTCCAGACCAGGGAGGCGCGCGTGAGCTGCCCGCCCAGCACCTGCTGCTGCAGGACCGCCATGTCGAACGGGCCGGCCTGCTGCCCGTTGATCGCGACATGGAACGCGGCCGCACCGGGAATCGGCGGCGGCACCGCCGCCCCAGCCGCAGCCCCGCCGCCGGCGACGGCTCCCATCGCATTCATCATCTGCGCACCCATGGCAACACCGGCGCCTAGTCCCACCGCCGCGCCGGCAATGCCGCCCGGATTGTTGGCCGCGTCGCGGATGGACGACGCCGCCTCGTACTGCGTGTAGGCCTGCAGGTTGCCGATGGCGGCCATGGCGCCGCGCTTGTCCATCGCCTTTTCCACTTCCTCGGGAAGGCCGATGTCCTGCACCTGCACCTCGACCAGCTCGATGCCCATGCCCTCGAACTCGGAGGCGAGGCGGTCGCGGATGCGGTTGCCCATCTCCGTGACCTTGCCTTCCATATCCATCACCGGAATGCCCAGTTCCGGCATCACCTCCTTGATGCGCAGCCCGATCTTGCCGCGCAGGTTCTCCTGGATCTCGTCGGTGGTGAAGCGGCCGTCCGTGCCGACCAGGTCCTTCACGAAGGTGCCGGCGTCCTT
>CAZOIB010000343.1:0-6108 GCA_964579785.1 uncultured Lysobacter sp.
CGAAGCGATCCCAAACCGCCGCCCCCTCGTCCGCACGAGCGCGGGCGACCCGCAGCATGAAGGACAAGATCCAGATCCGGATGGAAGCCTACGACCACGAGGCGCTCGATCAGTCGTGCCTCGAGATCGTGGAGACGGCCAAGCGCACGGGCGCGGTCGTCAAGGGTCCCGTTCCCATGCCCACCCGCATCGAGCGCTTCGACATCCTGCGCTCGCCGCACAAGAACAAGACCTCGCGCGACCAGTTCGAGATCCGCACGCATCTTCGCCTCATGGACATCATCGACCCGACCGACAAGACGGTCGATGCGCTCATGAAGCTGGACCTGCCCGCGGGCGTGGACGTCGAGATCAAGCTGTAGAGGCAGTTGGCTGGACCGACCGGGCAGCCGCCCGGACGGAAGGTGAAGGGCCGGCCAATTGCAGCCGGCACCCACGGGGCTGACCTGCGGGCGAACAAGAGAAAGGAAAGAAGATGAGTCTCGGACTCGTCGGCCGCAAGGTCGGCATGATGCGCATCTTCAACGAGGACGGCAGCAGCGTCCCCGTTACGGTGCTAGATTGCGCGGGCAACCGCGTCACCCAGATCAAGAGCGCGGACGGCGACGGCTACTGCGCCATCCAGGTCGCCTATGGCAAGCGCCGCGCCTCGCGCGTGACGAAGGCCATGGCAGGGCACTTCGCCAAGGCAGGTGTCGAGGCCGGATCCGTCCTCAAGGAGTTTCGCGTCGCCCCCGAGGCGCTCGCCGAGCTCGCCGTCGGCACGGAACTCAAGGTGGACATGTTCCAGGTCGGCCAGAAGGTCGACGTCACGGGAACCTCCATCGGCAAGGGCTATTCCGGCGTCATCAAGCGCCACCACTTCTCCTCGAACCGGGCGTCGCACGGCAACTCGCTGTCGCACAACAGCCCCGGCTCGATCGGCATGGCGCAGGACCCGGGCCGCGTGTTCCCGGGCAAGCGCATGGCCGGCCACCTCGGAGCCGTGCAGCGCACCGTGCAGCTCCTGGAAGTGGCGCGCGTCGACGCAGAGCGCGGCCTGGTCATGATCAAGGGATCGGTGCCCGGCGCCAAGAACGGCAGCGTGGTGCTCCACCCGAGCGTCAAGGCCAAGGCGCCGAAGGGAGGCAAGTGATGGAACTCAAGGTCATCAACGAGAAGGGCGAGTCGCTCGCCCCGGTGGCCGCCTCGGAGACCCTGTTCGGACGCGCCTTCAACGAGGCGCTCGTCCACCAGGTCGTCGTGGCGTACCACGCCAACGGTCGTGCCGGCACGCGAGCCCAGAAGGACCGCGGCAACGTCAAGCACTCCACCAAGAAGCCCTGGCGCCAGAAGGGCACGGGCCGCGCCCGCTCCGGCATGACGTCGAGCCCCCTGTGGCGCGGCGGCGGAAAGATCTTCCCGTCCTCGCCCGAGGAGAACTTCTCGCACAAGGTCAACCGCAAGATGTACCGCGCGGGCATGGCCTCGATCCTGTCGCAGCTGGTGCGCGAGGAGCGCCTGGCCGTGATCGACACGATCACCGTCGACCAGCCGAAGACGAAGCTGCTCACGGAGAAGTTGAAGGCGATGGGCCTCACCGAAGTCCTCATCATCACCGACCTGCCGGACGAGAACCTCTACCTGTCCTCGCGCAACCTCCCGAACGTTCTCGTTCTCGAGGCGCGCCATGCGGACCCGGTGAGCCTCGTGCGGTTCCCCAAGGTCCTCATCACCAGGGCTGCGGTCAAGCATCTCGAGGAGGCGCTCGCATGAATACGGAACGTCTGATGAAGATCATCCGCGCGCCGATCATCTCGGAGAAGGCGACCATGGTCGGGGAAAAGCACCGCCAGATCGCCTTCGAGGTGCTCCCGGACGCGACCAAGGCGGAGATCAAGGCCGCCGTGGAGCTGCTCTTCAAGGAGCAGAAGGTGGAGGTCGCCGCGGTGAACGTGGTGAACCTCAAGGGCAAGCAGAAGCGCCACGGGCGCTTCGAGGGCCGCCGCCGCGACGTGAAGAAGGCTTACGTGAGCCTCAAGGGCGAAGGCGACATCAACTTCGTGGAAGGAGTGGCATAACATGGCCCTCGTAAAGACCAAACCCACCTCGGCCGGACGCCGGTCGATGGTGAAGGTCGTCAACCCCGACCTGCACAAGGGCAAGCCACACGCGCCGCTGGTGGAGAAGCAGTCCCGCCGCGCCGGCCGCAACCACTTCGGCAACATCACCACGCGCCACCAGGGCGGCGGGCACAAGCAGCACTACCGCCTGATCGACTTCCGTCGCAACAAGGACGGCATCCCGGCCACGGTGGAGCGCCTCGAGTACGACCCCAACCGCAGCGCCAACATCGCGCTGCTGTGCTACGCCGACGGCGAGCGCCGCTACATGATCGCGCCCAAGGGCATCACGGTCGGGCAGAAGATCGAGAGCGGACCCGAGGCCCCGATCAAGTCGGGCAACGCGATGCCGCTCAGGAACATCCCGGTCGGTACCACGGTGCATTGCGTCGAGATGCTGCCCGGCAAGGGCGCGCAGATCGCCCGCGCCGCCGGCGCCGGCGTGCAGCTCCTGGCCCGCGAGGGCGAGTACGCGCAGCTGCGCATGCGCTCCGGCGAGATCCGCCGCGTGCACATCGACTGCCGCGCCACCATCGGCGAAGTCGGCAACGAGGAGCACAACCTTCGCCAGATCGGCAAGGCGGGTGCGAATCGCTGGCGCGGAATCCGCCCGACGGTCAGGGGCGAGACGATGAACCCCGTCGACCACCCGCTCGGCGGCCGCACCCGCGGCAACCGCCACCCGGTCTCCCCGTGGGGGCAGCCGGCCAAGGGCAAGAAGACGCGTTCCAACAAGCGCACGCAGGTGATGATCGTGCGCAGCCGTCACAAGAAGGCGTAAGGGGCAGACATGGCACGTTCAATCAAGAAGGGCCCGTTCGTCGACGGGCATCTCATGAAGAAGGTGGAGGCCGCCGTCGCGGCGAAGGACAAGCGACCGATCAAGACCTGGTCGCGCCGTTCCACCGTCCTGCCGGATTTCGTCGGCCTCACGATCGCCGTGCACAACGGCAAGCAGCACATCCCCGTGTACGTGACCGAGAACATGGTCGGTCACAAGCTGGGCGAGTTCGCGCTCACGCGCACCTTCAAGGGCCACTCGGCCGACAAGAAGGTCGCGGCGCCCTCGGCCCCGGCCAAGAAGTAAGGAGAACGCGATGCAAGTCGAAGCGAAACTTTACGGCGCGAAGCTCTCGGCCCAGAAGGGCCGGCTCGTGGCCGACATGGTGCGCGGCCAGAAGGTCGACCGCGCGCTGAACATCCTCGCCTTCACGCCCAAGAAGGGCGCCGTGATCATCAAGAAGGTGCTGGAGAGCGCGATCGCGAACGCCGAGCACAACAACGGCGCGGACATCGACGAGCTGAAGGTCACGCGGATCATGGTCGAGAAGGGCCCCGTGCTCAAGCGCTTCCACGCGCGCGCCAAGGGGCGCGGCAACCGCGTGCTGAAGCATACCTGCCACGTCTTCCTGACCGTCGGCGACGGCAGGAACTGAGAGGGAGAACCATGGGACAGAAGATCAATCCGACCGGTTTCCGCCTTTCGGTCAACCGCAACTGGACGTCGAAGTGGTACGCGAACTCGAAGAACTTCCCGGGCATGCTCGCCGAGGACATCCGGGTCCGCGAGTACCTGAAGAAGAAGCTCTCGCATGCCGCCGTGGGCAAGGTCATCATCGAGCGTCCCGCCAAGAACGCGCGCATCACCATCTACTCGGCCCGCCCGGGAGTGGTGATCGGCAAGAAGGGCGAGGACATCGAGGGCCTGCGCCACGTCCTGCAGAAGTTGATGGGCGTGCCGGTCCACGTGAACATCGAGGAAATCCGCAAGCCCGAACTGGACGCGCAGCTCATCGCCGACTCGATCACGGGCCAGCTCGAGAAGCGCGTCATGTTCCGCCGCGCGATGAAGCGCGCCATGCAGAACGCGATGCGCCTGGGCGCCCAGGGCATCAAGATCACCAGCGCGGGGCGCCTGAACGGCGCCGAGATCGCGCGCACCGAGTGGTACCGCGAGGGCCGGGTGCCGCTGCACACGCTGCGCGCCGACATCGAGTACGGCTTCTCGGAGGCGCGCACCACCTATGGCCTGATCGGCGTGCAGGTCCTCGTCTTCAAGGGCGAGGTCCTCGGCAAGGGCGAGCAGCCCGTCGTCGCGGCCCCCGAAGCCGAGAGGAAGACCAGGAAACCGGGAGTGAAACATGCTGCAGCCAGCTAGAAGGAAGTACCGCAAGGAGCAGAAGGGCCGCAACAAGGGCGTGGCCACCAACGGGGCCAAGGTTTCCTTCGGCGAGTTCGGCTTGAAGGCAGTCGGCCGCGGCCGGCTCACGGCGCGCCAGATCGAGGCCGCACGGCGCGCGATGACCCGCCACATCAAGCGCGGCGGGCGCATCTGGATCCGCATCTTCCCCGACAAGCCGGTTTCCAAGAAGCCCGCGGAAGTGCGCATGGGAAACGGCAAGGGCAATCCCGAGTACTTCGTGGCCGAGATCGTGCCGGGCAAGGTGCTCTACGAAATGGACGGTGTCGAGGAGTCGCTGGCCCGGGAGGCATTCGCGCTTGCCGCGGCGAAGCTGCCGATCCGCACGACCTTCGTGCAGCGCCTCATCGGTTGAAGGGAATGACATGAAAGCGAGCGAACTTCGTTCCAAGAGCGTCGAGGACCTGCAGAAGGAACTCCTGGAGTTGCGCCGGGCGCAATTCGGCCTGCGCATGCAGCTGGCCACGCAGAGCCTCACCAAGAACAGCGAGATCCAGCGCGTGAAGCGCGAGATCGCGCGCGTGCACACCGTGCTCACCGAAAAGGCGAAAGCGAGCAAGCAATGAGCGAGACCGCCAAGAACCAGCGCTCCCTCACGGGCAGGGTCGTGAGCGACAAGATGGACAAGACCGTCACCGTCCTGGTCGAGCGCCAGGTGATGCACCCGGTGATCGGCAAGGTGGTGCGGCGCACCAAGAAGTACCACGCCCACAACGAGGGCAACGAGGCGAAGGCCGGCGACACCGTGGTCATCGTCGAGTGCCGGCCGCTGTCGAAGACCAAGGCATGGAAGGTCGCGAAGCTGGTCGAGCGCGCCCGCGTCGAGTAGGCTTGCGCGAAACCAAGGTTAGCTGTTAGAATCATCGACTTTTCCGCTTCCGGCCCTGGCTTCGTAGGCCGGAAGTCTGACTGAACCCCGGGTAACTCCGGGGGCAACCCGGGTGTCGGCCGAAGCCGATCCACCCCAAGCGCCCGGGCCCAGATGCAATTCACGCCAGCCGGCCGTCGTCCCGCAAGGGGCGCCGATCCGGCGGAAGACGGATCCAAGACTGGCCGGACGCGCCGCAGGTGCCGCCGGGTTAAGTTGGAGAGAGAACAATGATCCAGATGCAGTCGATACTCGACGTGGCCGACAACACCGGCGCGCGTTCGGTGATGTGTATCAAGGTGCTCGGAGGCTCGAAGCGCCGCTACGCCGGCATTGGCGACATCATCAAGGTGAGCATCAAGTCGGCCGCCCCGCGCGGCCGCGTGAAGAAGGGCGAGGTCTACAGCGCGGTGGTGGTGCGTACCGCGAAAGGCGTTCGCCGCTCCGACGGTTCGGTCATCAAGTTCGACTCGAACGCGGCGGTGCTGCTCAACCCGAAGCTCGAACCCATCGGCACCCGCATTTTCGGGCCGGTGACGCGCGAGCTGCGCACGGAGCGCTTCATGAAGATCGTCTCGCTCGCGCCTGAAGTGCTGTAGGGGGCACACATGAAAAAAATCCGCAAGGGCGACCAGGTGGTCGTCAACACCGGCAAGGACAAGGGCAAGCGCGGCACCGTGTTGCGCGTTCTCGACACCGGCAAGGTCGTGGTCGAGGGCATCAACCGCGTGAAGCGGCATACCCGCCCGAATCCGGTCAAGGGGCAGACGGGCGGCATCGTCGACAAGGAAATGCCGATCCAGGCCTCGAACGTGGCGCTCTTCAATCCCGCCACCGGGAAGGGCGATCGTGTGGGCATCCGCGTCCTCGAGGACGGCCGGAAGGTCCGCTTCTTCAAGTCGAACGGCGAAGTCGCCGACGCCTGAGAATCCGGGAGA
>CAZOIB010000344.1:0-3207 GCA_964579785.1 uncultured Lysobacter sp.
GCTTTCGAGCCGCAGGCCATGGGCCCGAGCTCGTGCAGGCCGAGATTCATTTCATCGGCGATGTAGCCCAGATAGCGCCCGCAGCCGGCCGCGCAGCGGTCGTTCATTTGGAATGACGTGACGATGCCCTGTGCATCCACCTGGATGGCCTTCGTGTCCTGGCCGCCGATGTCGAGGACCGTGCGCGTGCCCGGGAACATGACGTGTGCGCCCAAGCCGTGGCACAGGATCTCGGACTTGATCTGCGCTTCAGGGAAGGGCAGGCGGGCGCGGCCGTAGCCCGTGCCCACGGATGCGGTTTGGAGGAGTTCGAGGGCGGCGACGTACTGTACCGCGGTCTCGAGGGCGCCGTCCGGATCCGGGTGGCCCGCGAGCGCTGCCCGCACATGATCTTCGAAATAGCCCGCAGCCTCGGCCGAGTTTTCGACGCCCAGGATGGCTTTGTCGAAAAGCCCCACGACCTGGTCGAAGCCGACGCCGGCCGTGCGCGACTCGGTCTCGGCCAACTGCATGTAGCGGCTGCCAGCCAAGTCGCGGAAGAAATCGCTCTTGCGGCGCGAGCCGTCCGCGTACAGCTCGGCGATCTCGGCCGCCATCTGATCGGTGATGCGCGTCACGACGGGCTCGAGTTGCCGGGTGGGGGTCGAGAGCTTCGTTGCCAGCCGCTGCAGCTCGCGCGTCAGCACCGTCAATTGCGACCGGTACTGTTGCGCCCGGAACAAGCGCTCGAGCGCCTGCACGCGCAGGCGCGCTTCCTCGGCGGGCACGCCCGCCTGGTCCAACCGGCCGCGGATGAGCGAGAAGCGGGCATTGATGAGCGCCTCGCCCATGGCCACCTGACAGGCGACTTCATAGTTGCTGCGGCTGTTGGTGATGCCGCGCCCCATGACGGTGGCGTTCTCGTCCAGCACGACGGCCTTTGTGGTCGTGGAGCCCAGATCGACGCCGACGGTGTACTTCATGCCGCACCTCCCAGGCGCTTTTGCTCGAGCATCTGGAAGTACGATTCGAGCCGGTTCTTGATGTTGGCGGCCGAGAAGTAGCGCGGGTCGACGAGATCGCTCTCGATGAACCCGCCCGGCTTGCCGGAGCGCTTCTCGACTTCCCGCAAGATGTGAAGCTGTCCGGCGCTGAACGAGTTGCAGCTCTTCACCGAGTTGATCAGGAAGCCGTCTGCGTTGTAGTCGCGCACGTACTGCGCCAGCATGTCGACGCGGGTCGGCAGCCCCAGGTTGGTGTAGCAACCCAGGCAGTACTCGGCGAGCGATTCGAGCGGCCGCGACGGGTCGTGCCGGAAGCCCTGGTCGTAGACGCCGCCCACCTTTGTATAGGTGGACGCCACGGCCACCGCGCCCTCGTCCGCGAACATCTTCCAGAACTGCCGGAAGCTCGTCCAATTGGGCGGGCCCTCGACCACGACGCGAAAGCGCTCCTTCTCGATGTCGCCATCGGGGGTTACGGGGCCCTTGCCCTCGCGGATGCGTTCTTCGATCTCGGAGCGCAGCGCCTTGTAGTAGGCGACCGCGCCCTCGGTACCGCGGAAGGAACTAAAGATGGGGCCCACGTAGTACACGGCACCGAAGTAGGCGTCGATGGGCGACGGCGTGTGCTTGGCGGACTGCAACACCCAGACGAGGTCATCCTCGGCTTGGGCGGAGAGGCGCAGGTGCTCGCGCAGTTTCTCTTCGTTGTAGGCGCGGCCGCTGATCCTCTCGAGCGCCGGGATGATGACTTCCTTGAGCTGCTGGACGACGTAGTTGCGCATTTCCGGCGTGATGCGGCCGTCCGGCTGATACGGCACGTGCAGCATGGCCACGGGCGCCTTGTACTCCTCGCGCAAAAGCTCGAACCACTTGAGGAACGTGAAACACCCGGTGTAGGACAAGAGCAGGAGATCGGGCAGCGGCAGCCGCTGGCCCGTCGGCCCGACGTTGCCCGAGTGCAGCATGCCGATGTCGCTCTTGACGTACGTGCACACGTCCTCGGAGTGGCCCAGCTTCTCGGCGATCGAAATGTACTCGGCCGTCTTGCCGCGCATCGCCGACTGCAGCGAGTTGATCTCGGGCAGCACCGGCAGCAGGTCGAAGCTCAGCAAGAGCTCGGTCAGGTTGCCGGGCACGAAGGTGTAGACGTTCTTGTCGCCGGTTTCGGGCGCGGCCGCCAGGCGGTCGTAGTGCCGGGCGATCATGGTCTTTTGCCGGAGCTGGCTATCGTCCTTCTGCGCTGCCGGCGAAATGGGAGTCGTCATGCCACGCTCCAAAGCTTGATGGAATCGGCGAACGTGCCCGCCTGCTCGCGAATGACTTGGAATTGCCCGTTGTTCTCGGCGTACTTGAAACCGGTCCAGGGGAGCCCGGCCTTCTCGACCGCGTGCACGGCCATGGGCTGATCCAGAAGCGCCGGGTCGCAGAAGCTCGGCGCGCAGAAAAGCACGCCTTCGGCCCGGCCGCGCCGGATGCGGGTGATGAGCTCCGCGCCCTTCTCGCCCTTGTCGATGTAGCGCGTGGGGCTGGCCATGGAATCATTCAGGAAGGCCGTGACCAGGTTCTCCATGGGATCGCCGGCCGTCGGGATGTCCGACTGGATCCAGCGGTGCACCTGCACGAAGTCGTCGTCCACGATGTAGCAGCCGGAGCGCTCGAGCGTGCGGATGAGCCCGATGGGTGGCTGCTCGCAGAAGGAGCCCGTGAGCATGACGCGCGCTTGGTCGAGCGGCAGGCGCGAGGTATCGGCGAGCACGAGCGCGTGGTAATCGCGGAGCATCTGCGTGGCCTCGACGGCCGGCATGACGACGCTCGCGCGGAGCAGGAGATACAGTTCGGACGTGGGCACGCGCCAGGGCTCGCTCTGGCGTAGGGTGTACAGGTTGCGGACTTCGCGCCGCAGCGCGTTGTAGACGCCGATGGAGTCGCGCAGGGCTTCGGCATCGTAGGGCTTGGCGCCCAGATCCGTGAGCGCGCGCGCGAGTTCTTCCAGTTCATGGCGGTAGAAGCGGCCGCCGATCGCGGGTTCGAAGTTCTGCGGCACATCCAGATAGCGCACGAGCTTGCCGGGGAAGAGCATCTGCCACATGCCCGACAGATTCCGGATGACGTCGCAGATGGCTGGGAAGAGCACGCCGTCCAGGCAATCCAGCCGGCCGCTCAGGCCCAGTTCGATGGTGCTGCGCGGGATGTGGCAAATGTACGACTGGTAGTAGGCGTCGCC
>CAZOIB010000345.1:0-4618 GCA_964579785.1 uncultured Lysobacter sp.
CTGCAGCATCTTCCACATCGCCTCGACGTACTCCGGCGCCCAGCCCCAGTCGCGCCTGACGCCCATGTTGCCGAGCACGAGCTTGTCCTGGCGGCCGGCGGCGATCGCGGCGGCGGCGATGGCGATCTTGCGCGTGACGAAACGCGGGTGGCGCAGCGGCGACTCGTGGTTGAAGAGGATCCCGGTGCACGCGTAGAGGCCGTAGCCCTCGCGGTAGTTGGCCACGATCCAGTGCGCGGCGGACTTGGCGGCGGCGTAGGGGCTCCTCGGATGGAACGGCGTGCTTTCGGCCGCGATGCCGCTGGCGACCTCGCCGAAGCATTCGCTGGAGCCGGCGTTGTAGAAGCGGATCGGCTTGCCGAGGAAGCGGATCGCCTCCAGCAGCGTGATCGTGGCGTTGGCGATGCTGTTCAACGCCTCCACCGGCTGCGAGAAGGACATCGCCACCGAGCTCTGCCCGGAGAGGTTGTACACCTCGTCCGGCGCCCATTTGCTGAGCACCTCGAAGACGCTGCGGAAATCGGTCGGGCTCATCGACTCGAGCTTGACGCGATCGACGATGCCGAGCTTCTGCAGGTTTTCCAGGCGCGGCGCCTGCGCGTCGCGCGACGTGCCGACGACCTCGTAGCCCTTGTCCAGCAGCAGTTGCGACAGGTAGGCCCCGTCCTGCCCGGAAATGCCGACGACGAGCGCCTTCTTCGTGCTCATGCCAATACGAACCCGGTACATGTACCGGGTTCACGAACCGGGTTCACGAACCGGGTTCGTAGGCCCAGAAAATCACTCATGCCGGTTGGGGGTGAGGTAGCCGTGGCGCTTGACGAGCTCGTCGCGCTCGGCCTCGGCCAGGTCGGCCACCATCATTTCGGAGACCAGTTCCTGGAAGCTCACCTTGGCCTTCCAGCCCAGCTTGGTGCGCGCCTTGGTGGGGTCGCCGAGCAGCGATTCCACTTCCGTCGGGCGGAAATAACGCGGATCGACGCGCACGACGCAGCGCCCGTCCCCGTCGAAGGCATGTTCTTCCACCCCCTTGCCCTTCCAGGCGAGGGTGAGCCCGATCTCCTTGGCCGCGGCGTTGACGAAGTCGCGCACGCTGTACTGTTCGCCGCTCGCGATCACGAAGTCCTCGGCCACCGGCTGCTGCAACATCAGCCACTGCGCCTCCACGTAGTCGCGCGCATGGCCCCAGTCGCGCTTGGCGTCGAGGTTGCCCAGGTAGAGGCAATCCTGCAGGCCCAGCTTGATGCGGGCGAGCGCGCGCGTGACCTTGCGCGTGACGAAGGTCTCGCCGCGGACCGGCGACTCGTGGTTGAAGAGGATGCCGTTGCAGGCGTAGATGCCGTAGGCCTCGCGATAGTTCACCGTGATCCAGTAGGCGTAGATCTTGGCCGCGGCGTAGGGCGAGCGCGGGTAGAAGGGCGTGGTCTCCTTCTGCGGCACTTCCTGCACCTTGCCGAAAAGCTCCGACGTGGACGCCTGGTAGAAGCGCGTCTTCTTCTCCAGCCCCAGGATGCGGATCGCCTCCAGCAGCCGCAGCGCCCCGAGGGCGTCCGAATTGGCCGTGTACTCCGGCTCCTCGAAGCTCACCGCCACGTGGCTCTGCGCGGCCAGGTTGTAGATCTCGTCGGGCTGCACCTGCTGCACCACGCGCGTGAGGCTCATCGAGTCCGTCATGTCGCCGTGATGCAGGAAGAGCCGCAGGCCCTTCTCGTGGCGGTCCTGGTAGAGGTGATCGATGCGGTCGGTGTTGAAGAGCGACGTGCGCCGCTTGATGCCGTGGACGATGTAGCCCTTGCCGAGGAGGAACTCGGCGAGGTAGGCGCCGTCCTGGCCGGTGATGCCGGTGATGAGCGCGACTTTGGGGGAGGCCATGGGGAAAGTTCTTGAATTGACGGCGTTATTCTACCCCGCCGGGGTTGGAGGCGTGATCGCGAATTCCTCCCCGATAGCGGGCGGCTGTCAGCGAAGTGGATAGGTTTCACGTTGAACTGCCCTATGACGAACCAAGCATGGGAGATCGGGCATGAAGGTGATCGGATCGGCATGGACACCGCATTGACGCCTGTAAGGTCACTCATTACAATGCTTGTAATGCCTGGCATTACACTCGCGGTATGATTCGTTCGTTCAGGCACAAGGGGCTCAGGCGATTCTTCTGCGATGGCGACAGGGGCGGGATCGATGTCCGCCAGGCGGCCCGGATTCGCCGGCTCCTGGATCGCCTGGATGCCTGCACGAAGCCGGAGGACATGAACCTTCCGGGATTCGGGTTCCATGAATTGAAAGGCAACCGGAAGGGCACCTATGCGGTCGACGTCTCGGGAAACCTGCGCATGACGTTCCGCTTTGTCGCCGGGGATACGGTAGATACAAACCTGGAGGATTACCACTGATGCGATCCAACCGGAACCACAAGCTCCGCCCTACCCATCCGGGAGAAATCCTTCGTGAGGACGTGTTGCCCGCACTGGGACTGTCGCAAACGGAACTCGCCAAACGGCTGGGAGTCAGCCGCCTGAGCGTGTCGGAAATCGTGAACGAGAAGCGCAGCCTTACGCCGGACATGGCCATTCGCATCGGCAGGTTCACCAATACCACGCCGGAGAGCTGGCTGCGCATGCAGGAGGCGCTTGATCTCTGGGTCCTCGAGTCGGACGCGCGACGCTACCAGCACATCGAACCCATGGCCGCCTGAGGCCGCACACACCACCGTCGGGGACAGGTATTGGGGACGATTCCCCGGAACCTTCCCCAATACCTGTCCCAACTAGCGACTGTAGTGGTCGTCGTAGCGGCGGATGTCGTCTTCGCCCAGGTAATCGCCGCACTGGACTTCGATGATGTGCAGCGGCTCGGGGCCACGGTTTTCCAGGCGGTGCCTGGCGCCGATGGGGACGAAGGTGCTCTGGTTGCGCTCGAGCGTGGCGACGACGCCGTCGTTGGTGACCGTCGCCTCGCCCGCCACCACCACCCAGTGCTCGGAACGGCGCTCGTGGCTCTGCAGGCTCAGGCGCCCGCCGGGGTCGACCTCGATGCGCTTGATCTTGAAGCCGGGACCTTCCTCGAGCACGGTGTAGGCGCCCCACGGACGGCGCACGGTGACGTGGACGATGTGTTCCTGCGCGGAACGCTGCGCGAGCGCGTCCACGACCTTGCGCACGTCCTGCGAGACGCCGCGGCCGGCGACCAGCACCGCATCGGCCGTCTCGATCACGCTCACGCCCTCCACGCCCACGGCGGCGACCAGGCGCTTGCCGGCGCGGATGAGCGTGTCCTTGCAGTCGAAGGCGAGCACGTTGCCCAGCGCGCTGTTGCCGGCGGCGTCCTTGGCCGAGATGTCGTGCACGGCGTCCCAGCTGCCCACGTCGGACCACTGGATGTCCGCCGGGACGAGGTAGAGGTTGGTCGCCTTCTCCAGCACCCCGTTGTCGATCGAGATGCCGGGGGACTTCGGGAAGTGCTCGCGCACCGCCTCCTGCCACGGGCGGCCGGATTGCGCGGCGGCGCGGATGGCGGCCATGACTTCGGCGAGTGCCGGTAGCGCCTTCGTGACGGCTTCCAGGATGGCGCTCGCCTTCCAGACGAACATGCCGGAGTTCCAGTACCAGCCGCCGTCCTTCAGGAACCCGGTGGCGGTGGCGGCGTCCGGCTTCTCCTTGAAACGCTCGACCTGCGGAAGTCCGTTGCCGCTCGCGCGCGCCAGGATGTAGCCGAAGCCGGTCTCCGGCCCCGTCGGCGTGATGCCGAAGGTGACGAGCTTGCCTTCCCGCGCCGCCGCGATGGCCTGGCGCAGGCACTCGTGGAAGGCGGGCACGTCGCGGATCACGTGGTCGGCCGGCAGGATCACCAGGACCGGATCCTCGCCATGCAGGAGGAAATGCGTCGCGGCCAGCGCGATGGCCGGGGCGGTGTTGCGCGGCGCCGGCTCGAGGAGCTTCTCGAAGGGCGCGAGGGGATGGAAGGCTTCCCCCTTGGCGCTCTCCTCGCTCGCGACGATGAGGACGTGGTCGCGCGGGATGATCGGGTCGAGGCGGGCGACGGTGGCCTCGAGGAGGCTCAGCTCGCCATCGAGGCAGAGGAACTGCTTGGGCATCTGCTGGCGGGACATCGGCCAGAGGCGGGTGCCGGAGCCGCCGGCGAGGATGACGGCCCTCACGTCCGGGGAATTCTTCGCGTTCATCGCCCGAATTGTATCTTTTCGGGGACGGTTCTCCGGGACGGTTCCGGAGAACCGTCCCCGAAACCTGTCCCGGATCGTGCTTCAATGCACCCCCATGGCCCTCCTCCGCTCCACTGCCGCGCGGGCGCTCGTCCTGCTTGTCCTCCTGGCCGCACTCGGCTGCTACGGCCTGGTCCGCGCGCCGGATTTCCTGACCTCGCCGGGCGGGGCGGCCGTGCGCGCCGATGCCGCGTTCGTTCTCGGCGGCAGCGCCGGCGATCGCGAGCTGCAGGCGGCGGAGATCTTCCGCCAGGGCTTGGTCCGGACCTTCGTCATGACCGGGATGGAAGACGTGATCCCCGAGGCCGAGCTGCTCGAGTTGCACTGGCGCGCGCACCTGCTCAAGCGGGCCGGCATCCCCGCGGAGTCGATCCTGCTCGATGCCTTCAGCACGAATTC
>CAZOIB010000346.1:0-9456 GCA_964579785.1 uncultured Lysobacter sp.
TACGTGATCGACACGGGGCTCGCGCGCGTCAAGCGCTTCAGCCCGCGGCAGAAGATCGACCAGCTGCGCATCGAGCCGGTGTCGCAGGCGGCGGCGCAGCAGCGCGCCGGACGCTGCGGACGCGTGGCGAGCGGTGTCGCCATCCGCCTCTACGCCGAGGACAACTTCCTGGCGCGGCCGGAGTTCACCACGCCGGAGATCCTGCGCACCTCCCTTGCCGGCGTCATCCTGCGCATGGCCGCGCTCGAGCTGGGGGACATCGCGGCGTTTCCCTTCGTCGAGCCGCCCACGCCGCGCCAGATCGAGGACGGCTACCGCAGCCTCTTCGAGCTGGGCGCCATCGACGCGAAGCGCGTCCTCACGCCGCTGGGCCTCGAGCTCGCGAAACTCCCGGTGGACCCGCGCATCGGCCGCATGCTGCTCGCCGCGCGCGAGTTCGATTGCCTTTCCGAAATGCTGATCCTCGCCTCCGCGCTCTCCATCCAGGATCCGCGTGACCGGCCCCAGGATAAGCGGCAGGAGTCCGACCGCGCCCACGAGGAGTTCCGCGACGAGGCTTCGGATTTCGTGCAGCTCGTCAACCTGTGGAAGTTCTTCGAGGAGGCCTTCCGCCACAAGCAGTCCAACCGCAAGCTCTGGGAGACCTGCCGCGAGCACTTCCTCTCCTACGTGCGCATGCGCGAGTGGCGCGACCTCGCCGGGCAGCTGCGCGAGATGGCGGCGGAACTCAGGATCCGCGAGAACGCGACCGAGGCCACCTACGAGCAGGTGCACCGGGCCCTCCTCACCGGCCTCATTTCCAACGTCGGCCTCAAGGCGCAGGAGGGCGACCACTACAACGCGCCGCGCGGCATCCCCTTCGCCATCTGGCCGGGCTCGGGCCTGAAGAAGAACCGCCCGCGCTGGGTAATGGCAGGCGAGCTGCAGGAGACCACGCGCGTCTATGCCCGCAACGTCGCGCGCGTCGACCCGGAGTGGATCGAGAAGGCGGCGGCGCACCTGGTCACGCGCACGCACGCGGAGCCGCACTGGGACCGCGCGCGCGGCGAGGTGATGGCCTACGAGTCGGTGGCCCTCTACGGCCTGGTCATCGCCGCGCGCCGCAAGGTGAGCTACGGCCGCCTCGATCCCGTGCGGGCGCGCGAGGTGTTCATCGAGGGCGCGCTCGTCGCCGGCGAGCTCGACACGAGGCTTCCCTTCTTCGCGCACAACCGCGGCCTCGTTCGCGAGGTGGAGGATCTCGAGCACCGCGCGCGGCGCCAGGACGTGCTGGTCGACGAGCGCGCCATCTTCGCCTTCTACGCGACGCGACTGCCGGCGGAGGTGCGCGACACGGTGTCGCTGGAGTCCTGGTACCGGGGCGCGGCCCGCGACGATGCGAAGCTGCTCTTCCTCACCAAGGCCGACCTCATGCGCCACGGTGCGGAGTCGGTGACGGAAGCGCTCTTCCCCAAGCAGCTGCGCATCGGCGAGCATGCCTTCGCGCTGGCCTACCGCTTCGAGCCGGGACACCCCATGGACGGCGTGACGATGAACGTGCCGCTGGCGCTCCTCAACCAGGTGGACGAGGCGGTGGTCGACTGGCTGGTGCCCGGCATGGTGCGCGACAAGGTGGCCTGGACCATGAAGGCGCTGCCCAAGCGCGTGCGGACACTCCTCGTCCCGGTGCCGGAACACGTGACGAAGTTCCTCGAGCGCACGCCGGCTGGCGTTCGCCGCATCGCCGACGAGGTGCTGGCCTACGTCTCCCGGCTGGCGGGCGAGCGCCTCGATGCCGACGTCTGGTCGAAGGAAGAACTGCCGGCGCACCTGGCCATGAACCTGCGCGTGGTGGACGACGCGAAGCGCGAGCTTGCGATGGGCCGCGACCTGGTGCAGCTGCGCCGCCAGCTGGGCGAGGCGGCCAGCCTCACGCTGGCGCAGTCGAAACCGGGCCTCGAGCGCGAGGGCATCACCGCCTGGGACTTCGGCGACCTGCCGGCGGAAGTGAGCTTCCGGCGCGGCAACCAGGCGCTCACCGGCTATCCGGCGCTCGTCGACGAAGGGGCAGCCGTGGCGATCCGCCTCTTCGACACGCGCGACAAGGCGAACGAGGCGCATCGCGGCGGCGTGAGGCGGCTCCTCGCGCTCGAGCTGAAGGAGCAGGTGAAGAGCCTGCAGCGCGGCCCCGTCGGCTGCAACGTGCTGGCCTTGCGCCTGCAGCCGGTGATGTCCGCCGAGCAGCTGCGCGAGGACTTTGCCGCCGCCGTTCTCGACCGGGCCGCGATCGGCGAGGACGAGCCGCCGCGCACGCCGAAGGCGTTCGAGGAGCAGAAGAAGCGCGCCCGGGCGCGGCTGCCGGCCGTGACGGAAGCCGCCACGCGCCATGCCAACGCGATCGCCGAGGCCTGGCAGGCGCTGACCGCGGCGATCGCGCAGGGCGGCTCGCTGGGGCGCCTGGTGCACGAGGTGAAGGCGCAGCGCGACCGCCTCGTCTACTCCGGCTTCCTCGCGCGCACGCCGTGGGAGCGCCTCGAGCACGTTCCGCGCTATCTCAAGGGAGCGGCGCTCAGGATGACCAAGTTCCGTGCCAGTCCGGAGAGGGAAGCGCGCCATGCGCCGACGATCGCGGGACTGTGGAACCAGTACGAGGCGCGGGCGGAGGCCGATCACAGGGCGGAGCGCCGCGATGCGCGGCTGGAGGAGTTCCGCTGGCTCATCGAGGAGCTGCGCATCTCGCTCTTTGCGCAGGAGCTGAAGACGCCCTTTCCCGTCTCCTCCAAGCGCCTGCAGAAGTTCTGGGACGAGCACTTGCGCGGCTAGTCCGCGCTGGCCTGCCGGGTCGGTCGCGCGGCGGATTGCGATCCTTGCAAAGCAGGTAATGAAACTCCATAATTGCGAGGATGATTTCCCGCCGCCTGCTCCCTCTCCTGTCTGCCGCCCTGGGTGAAGTCCCGGCGGTCGCGCTGCTCGGCCCGCGCCAGGCGGGCAAGACGACCCTTGCCCTGAAGATCGCCAGGGGCGCGAATTGCCTCTACCTGGATCTGGAGTCCGAGGCGGATCGTGCGCGCGTGGCGCACCCGGAACTGTTCCTCGCCGGGCACCTCGACAAGCTGGTCGTTCTCGACGAGGTGCATCGTGCCCCCGGCCTGTTCCCCGTCCTGCGTGGCCTCATCGACAAGGCGCGGCGCACGGGGCGCCGTTCGGGCCAGTACCTCCTGCTGGGATCGGCCTCGCTGGATTTGCTGCGGCAAACGGGTGAGACGCTCGCGGGGCGCATCCGTTATCTCGAACTGGGACCTCTCGATGCCTCCGAGGTCGCGGCGGAAAGGACCGAGGCGCTCTGGTCCCGGGGCGGATTCCCGGAGAGTTTTCTCGCGCAGGACGATGCCCGCAGCCTCAAGTGGCGTCGCGACTTCATCCGCACGTATCTCGAGCGCGACATCCCGCAGTTCGGCCCGCGCATCGCCGCCGAGACGCTGCGTCGCTTCTGGACCATGCTCGCCCATCACCAGGGAGGCCTCCTCAACACGGCGAGTTTCGCCCGCGGCCTCGGCGTGGATCCGAAGACGGCGGCCGGCTACCTCGATCTCCTCGTCGACCTCCTGCTGGTCCGCCGGCTGCAGCCCTGGCACGCGAACGTCGGCAAGCGCCTGGTCAAGTCGCCGAAGGTGTACGTCCGCGACTCGGGCCTGGTCCATGCGCTGCTGGACATTGCCGACCGCGATGCGCTGCTGGGACACCCGGTGCAGGGCGCGAGCTGGGAGGGTTACGTGATCGAAAGCGTGCTCGCCTGCGCGCCCGAGGGGGTGCAAGGGTATTTCTATCGTTCCGCAGCCGGCGCGGAGATCGACCTCCTGCTCGATTGGCCAGGAGGGGAGCGATGGGCCGTCGAGATCAAGCGCAGCCTCGCGCCCAGGCTCGAGCGCGGCTTCCACTCGGCCTGCGCAGACGTCGGGCCCGGGCGTCGCGTGGTGATCCATCCCGGCCGCCATCGGTTCCCCGTGGCGGCCGATGTCGAGGCGATGCCGTTGCCCGCGTTTCTCGCCGAGTTCGCGGTCCGGCCCCGCGCGAGGAGCCGCCGCAAATGAGCGCCGCAGACCGCATCCGACTGGCCGCGCGGATGGCGAACATCGCGCCCTTCGAGGTGATGGAGATCCAGACCCGCGCGCGCAGCCTCGAGTCCGCGGGCCGCGACGTGATCCACCTCGAGATCGGCGAGCCCGATTTCGCTACCCCCGCCCCGGTCATCGCGGCCGCGAAACGCGCTTTGGATACGCAGCCCATGTTCTACACCTCCGCGCTGGGCATTCCGGAGCTGCGCGAGGCGATCTCGCGTTTCTACCGCGATCGCTACGGCCTCGAAGTGCCGGCGCGGCGCATCGTCGTCACCGCGGGCTCGAGCGCGGCGCTCCTGCTCGCCCTGGGCGTGCTGCTCGACGCGGGCGACGAGGTGCTGCTCGCCGACCCCGGCTATCCCTGCAACCGGCACTTCGTGCACGCGCTGGGCGGACTGCCGCGCCTCGTTCCCGTGGATTCGCGCTCGCGCTACCAGCTCACGCCGGAGGTCGCCGAGGAGGCCTGGACGCCGCGCACGCGCATCGCCATGGTCGCGAGCCCGTCGAACCCGACCGGCACGCTGGTGGAGCCGGGGGAGATCGCCGCCCTGGCCTCGCTCGCGCGCGAGAAGGGCGCCACACTCCTCGTCGACGAAATCTACCACGGCCTCACCTACGGGCGCGATGCGCACAGCGCGCTCGCGGCGGGCGAGGACGTCTTCGTCATCAACAGCTTCTCGAAGTACTTCCAGATGACCGGCTGGCGGCTGGGCTGGCTCGTGGCGCCGGAGGCCTACGTGCGCGAGATCGAGAAGCTCGCGCAGAACCTCTTCATCTCGCCTTCCACGCTGGCGCAGCACGCGGCGCTGGCGGCCTTCGCGCCGGAGACCATCGCCATCCTCGAGGAACGGCGCCGGGAGCTGCAGGCACGCCGCGATTTCCTGTTGCCCGCGCTCGCGCGCCTCGGCTTCCGCATCGGCGCGAAGCCGGAGGGCGCGTTCTACATCTATGCGGAATGCTCCGGGCTCACCGGCGACAGCTTCGCGTTCGCGCGCGCCGTGCTCGAGAAGTCCGGCGTGGCGTTCACGCCGGGCAAGGACTTCGGCTTCAGCGCCCCGGAGCGGCACATCCGCATCGCCTACACGCAGCCGGTCGCGCGCCTGCAGGAAGCCGTGGCGCGGCTGGGCGCATTTCTCGGTCACGGGGGTTGAGGAGTTGGCCTCGCCTGCCCGTGCCGCCTGCTGATGTCGACCACGCTCGTCGCGCTGCAGTTCCTGCTGATGGGGCTCGTGATGGCGCGGGCGCGCCTTCCGGATATCGGGCCGGCGTCCGTGCTGCTGCTTGCGGCCGGAAGTGCGGTCGGACTGTGGGCGCTGCGGGCCAACCGCCCCGGCAACATCAACATTCGCCCGGAGCCGAAGGAGGGTGGCCGACTGGTCACGCACGGACCCTACCGGCTGGTCCGGCACCCGATGTACCTCGCCGTGCTGCTGTTCACCGCCGCATTCGCGGCGGCCGGCGACGCCTGGCAGTGGACGCTCCTCGGGGCGCTGGCCGCCGTGCTGGTCGCCAAGGCGCGGCGCGAGGAACGCGGCCTGGCACTTGTCCATCCCGGCTACGCGGACTATCGTGCGCGCACCCGGGCGATCATTCCCTTCGTCCTCTGAACCCTCTGGAGCCAGCATGAAGCGCTTTCTCGCCCTGATCCTCATCTCCCTCGCCGCGCTCGGCGCCGCCGCGCAGGAACGCGCCATCCGCGCCACCGTGGTCGTGCCGGCCTCCCTCGATGAGGTCTGGGCCGCGTGGACCACGACGCAGGGCGTGAAGAGCTTCTTCGCCCCGGACGCGAAGATCGAGGCACGCGTCGACGGGCCGTTCGAGGTCTACTTCAATCCCTACGGGGCGCCGGGAATGAAAGGCGCCGACGGCATGCGCATCCTCTCCATCCAGGAAAAGAAGATGCTCACGTTCACGTGGAATGCGCCGCCGACGATGCCGGAGGCGCGCAAGCAGCGCACCTACGTCACCGTGCGCTTCAAGTCCACCGGCCCGAAGAAGACGGAAGTCACCCTCTACCACGGCGGCTGGGGCGTCGGCGGCGAGTGGGACAAGGCGTTCACCTACTTCGAGAAGGCCTGGACCAGCGTCCTCACGGCCCTCGAGGAGCGCTTCGTGAAGGGCCCGATCGACTGGTCGGAGCAGTTGAAGCGCATGCGCCAGGCGACTCCCGCGAAGCCCTAGCGGTCCTCCTCCAGCCAGCGGCGGATCCGCTCGCCGGCGGCGCGGCTCGCGAGCAGGTCGAGGTGGTTCATGCGCACGCCCACCCATTGCCGGGACAGGGGAATGCCGAGGTCGCGGCTCCTCTCGCGGTGCTGGCCCAGGGCGCTCGCGAGCGGCACGAGCCCGTCACCCGTCGCGCGCTTGCCGGAGTGCGTGCCCGTCGTCGCGGCCAGCGCGTAGCAGCGGACGCCGGCGGGCAGGGGCACGGCGCTGCTCGGCGCTGCCCGGCGCGCGAAGCGGTCGTGCCCCTCCCAGTCCTCGTCGCGCAGCGCGCCATGGCGCAGATCGGTGATGCCGGCGCTGCGGATGCGGCCCAGCCTCGCGAAGGGGGCCGTGTAGGGACTCGCGTCGAGGAGGAGGTCCACCCAGTTGCCGCCGCGCTCCAGCGGGGCGCCGCAGTGCGGCGTGCCGAGGAAGAAGATCGCCGCAAGTTTCGCCGGCCAGGCGTGTCCTGCTGTCGACGCATGGTGGCAGGCGCTGCGTGTCACGAGTCCCCCCATGCTGTGGCCGACGATGGCCAGCTCCGCGACCGGCACGGGCCACTCGCGCAACAGGCCTTCCAGCAGGTCGGCGAGGGCGCGCCCGTTGGTCGAGATGTGCTGGCCGGTGTTGTAGTGCAGGTACACGGGGGTAAAGCCCGCTTCGCGCGCGAGGTAAGCGCCGTGATCGTGGCCGCGACGCGTCCATTGCCGGTCGCCCAGGCACAGGCCGTGCACGAGGACCACGATGCGCGCAGTCGCCGCCGGGATGGCCATGGCGAGCGCTGCCCGATCGATGGCGAGCGGCGCGGCGTCGTGACGCAGGGTCATCGCGATCGCGAGCGGGTTGCCGGTTCGCGCCAGGTAGTCGCCGAGCACGCCGTTCAATGCCGAAAGGATCGCGTCGCGTTCCCTGGACGAGGGCTTCCGGGACAGTTCCGGAACGAGGCGCGCGAGGACCGCATCCATTCCGCTGCCCACCAGTCCCGTGACGCCGCGAACGGCGCCGTAGACGAAGCCAGTGATGCCCTTCGTGCGTGCCGGCCTTGCCTTGCCCAGTGGCGGCGACACGCTGGCGATGCTTTGGTGCAGTGCCTCGACGAGATCGGTGATGCCCAAGGTGGCGTCGATCGCGAGCCGCCCCACGCCGCGCAGATCGGAGAGGTGGAAGTGCGCCGGGTCTTTCAAGGCTGCGCCGGACCGGCCGGGTCCGCCGGCGGCGTGCGCAGCGTCTGCAGGGCAAGACTGGCCAGCTTGGCGATCGCCAGGACCTGCGCGGCCACCGCCAGCCATCGCGCCATGCGGCTGCGGCCGATGCCCTCGGCCGCAAGGAGGAACAGCGCGTCGCGCGCCGCCGGAGTCCGCACGGCCTCCGCGCCTGCTTCCCGCCACGTGAGGTGGTGGCGGAAGGTCTCGACCTCATGCCGGATCTTCAGCCGGCACAGCGACGAGCGCGCGACCAGCAACTCCTTGCGCAGTGCGAGGTTGTCCTCAATCGGGTTCATCGTTTCCCCGC
Source organism: uncultured Lysobacter sp. (assembly GCA_964579785.1). Classification (GTDB taxonomy): domain Bacteria; phylum Pseudomonadota; class Gammaproteobacteria; order Burkholderiales; family Usitatibacteraceae; genus FEB-7. Next base: position 7,812 of record CAZOIB010000346.1, read on the forward strand.
AGGAGGTCGAGGTCCTTCTGGAACTCGGCCAGCGTGACGCTGAAGGGCGGCGGCATCTGGCGGATCATTTCCCGGAAACGCAGGTACGCCCAGGTACCGATGCCCGCATAGACGAGGGTGACGCCGCAGATGGCGGACATCCGGTGCGTGTCCCAGAAGAAGACGACAACCAGGACAGCCAGCAGCAGCAGGCTCACCGCGAGAAAGACCGCGGCGATGCTGCCGAGCACCAGCAGCTGCCGGCGCTGCTCCGCGCCCTCCTTCAGCTCGATGGCGGCCAGCTCGAGCCGCAGGCGCAACAGCGACATCGCTGTCGCGCCCGCCGCACGCATCGAACCCGCCAAGCCTTCGGGCCGGGAAGCCGATTCGTCCTGGCCGCTCACGCGCCTACTTGCGGTTCAGCAGCAGGCCGAGAGCCAGCCCGGCCAGGATGCTGACGCCGGCCGTGACGCCGATCGCCTGCCAGGGGTTCTGGTGCACGTAAGTGTCGGTTGCCCGCGCCGTCGCCTTGGCCTTGTCGACCGCTTCATGCTCCAGCTGGACCAGCTTTTCCTTCGCCGACTTGAGGTTCTGTTCCACCTGGGCGCGCCAGACATGCGCCTTGTCGCCGCCGGCGGTGGCCGCGGACTTCAGGAGCTCTTCGGTGTCCGCAACGACCAGGTTGAAGTCGCGCAGCAGCTTCTCTCTCGTTACATCCATTGTCGGTTGGTTCATGAATGTCTCCCTTGAACCATGCGTTTCGTGACGGATTGACCTTGATGCACCGGGCTCCGCGTCGACGGAATCACCCACGAAAAGAATGAGCCTTGCCGGCCCTGCGCGCCTTGACTCGAATCAAGGGTGCGGGGAATTGAGGGGGATGCGCCCTTCCGCGACGGCATGGCAGGCGACCTGCGCGCCGGCGAACTCCCGCAGTTCGGGGCGCTCGGACCGGCAACGCTCGTTCGCGTGGGGGCAGCGCGGATGGAAGGCGCATCCCGCGGGCGGCTCGAGCGGGTTGGGCACCTCGCCCGCCACCGGGGTGCGCGACTTGCCCGACATGGTGATGTCCGGGATCGCGCTCTCCAGCATCTGCGTGTACGGGTGCAGCGGGCGCGTGAAGAGAGTCCGCGTCGGCGCGATCTCGACGATGCGGCCCAGGTACATGACGCCCACGCGGTTGGAGATGTGCGAGACCACCGCCAGGTTGTGCGAGATGAAGAGGTAGGTGAGCCCGTGCTCGCGCTGCAGGTCCTTCATGAGGTTCAAGATCTGCGCCTGCACGGAGACGTCGAGCGCGCTCGTCGGCTCGTCGCAGACGAGGAACTCGGGGTTCGACGACAGTGCCCGCGCGATCGAGATGCGCTGGCGCTGTCCGCCGGAAAATTCGTGCGGGAACTTCTCCGCATCCTGGGCCGAGAGGCGCACGTCCTCGAGCAGTTCGCCCACGCGCTTGGCGATCGCCGCGTTGCCCTGGATGAGGCCGTGCTGGCGGATGGGCTCGGCGATGATCCTGCCCACGCGCCAGCGCGGGTTCAGGCTCGCGTAGGGGTCCTGGAAGATCATCTGGAAGCGCCGGCGCATGGTGAGCATGTCCGAGCGCTTCGCGATCTCGCTCATGTCCTGCCCGTCGAAGACGATCGCGCCGCGCGAGGGCGCATAGAGC
>CAZOIB010000347.1:0-5985 GCA_964579785.1 uncultured Lysobacter sp.
CCACGGACAAGAGCGCCGCCGGCAAGCCGGTGAAGCTCGATCTCGACAAGCACGCGAAGACCCTGCACGGGGGCGGCAAGGCCGCCTGCGTCGATTGCCATGCCGACGAGGGCATGCGCAAGTATCCGCACAAGTCGCCCAAGCCCGCCCAGTGCGCGAGCTGCCACGAGAAGGCGGTCAAGGAGTACGCCACCACCATTCACGGCCTGGCGCGGGCCGACGGCAGGATGGTCGCCGCCACCTGCAGCGACTGCCACGGCACGCACGACATCAAGGCCGCAGCCGACGATGCCGCGAAGACCAGCCGCGCAAATCTCGAGGACACCTGCGGCGCCTGCCACGGCAACGAAAAGGTGATCAAGGAAGGCAGGATCCCCGGAGGAAATGTCTCCGCGATGTATCACGACAGCGTGCACGGCAAACCGCTGCACGGCACGGGCAAGGCGAAGGACAAGGTGCCGCTGTGCACCGATTGCCACGGCACGCACGACATGCGCCCCAAGAAGGATCCGGCAAGCTCGGTTTCGCGGGCCAACATCGCCGAGACCTGCGGCACCTGTCATGGCAAGGTGAAGAAGGTGTGGGCCGGAAGCAAGCATGGCAAGCTGCAGTCCGCCAAGGTCCTCTCGGCCCCGGGGTGCACCGACTGCCACGGCGCGCACACGATCACCGACGCCAAGGCGCCGAAGTGGCAGGTGGCGGTGATCAAGGAATGCGGCGGTTGCCACGCCGACTTCATCAAGACCTACCGCGACACTTATCACGGCCAGGTCACCGACCTCGGCTTCGCCCGCATGGCCACGTGCGCCAGTTGCCACGGCGCGCACGAGGTGCTGCCGAAGAGTGATCCGATGTCGAAGGTCTCCGAGCAGCGCATCCTCGCGACCTGCCAGGCCTGCCACCCGAAGGCCAATGCCAATTTCGTGAAGTTCCAGCCGCACGCCAACAAGCACGACAAGGAAAGCGGCCTGATCCTCTACTACACGACCAAGTTCATGCAGCTGCTGCTCGCCGGCGTGTTCCTCGCCTTCGGCCTGCACACGATCCTGTGGCTCTACCGGTCGCTCGTGGAGATGAAGGCGCGCCGCTCACGGACGACCCCCAAGACGGAGATTCACTGATGGCCACCCATGCCCAGCCCATGCCCGGCGCCGCGCAGGCGGGAGGCGTCGCGTACAAGTACTACCAGCGCTTCGACCGCATCGATCGCGTGATGCACGCGTTCCTGATGACGACCTTCATCGGCTGCACGATCACCGGCCTGCCGCCGCTCTTTTCCGACCACGGCTGGTCCGCCGGGCTCGCACGGGGCCTGGGGGGGTTCGAGATGGCGGCCCTCATCCACCGCATCTGCGCCGGCGTGATGATCATCGTGTGGGCCTTGCACGTGGTGCGCGTCATTGCCCACGCAATTCACCGCACCGGGTTCCTCGCCATGGTGTGGGGTCCGGACTCGATGGTGCCGCAGCCGCAGGACGTCTTCGATGTGTGGAACCACCTCAGGTACTTCGTCGGCAAGGGATCGCGGCCGCAATTCGGGCGCTGGACCTACTGGGAGAAGTTCGACTACTGGGCGGTCTTCTGGGGCATGGCGATCATCGGCGGCTCGGGGCTCGTCCTGTGGTTCCCGCAGCAGTTCGCCTTGTTCCTGCCAGGCTGGGTGTTCAACGTCGCGACCGTGGTGCATGGCGAGGAGGCGCTCCTCGCAGTCGGGTTCATCTTTACCATCCACTTCTTCAACGGGCACCTGCGCCCGGAGAAGTTCCCGATGGACCTGGTCATCTTCACCGGGCGCATTCCCGAGCACGAGCTGGTCGAGGAGCGGCAGACCGAGTACCGGCGCCTCCTGGCGCTTGGCCGCCTCGCCGCTGCGGAGACGACGCCTCCCACGCCCTGGACACAGGTGTTCGGCTACCTCGTCGGCGGCACGGCGGTCATATTGGGCACGGTCACCGTCATCGTGATCGTCTTCAGCGTGATCACGTAGTGGCCCGCCGGTTTACAATTTGCACTTCGGGGCCGGCTCGTCCGGCCCCGCTGATATCGGGCCGCGATCGCCGTTCCGGATCGCGGACCTGCCGCAAGAGCACAACGGGGAGGAAAGCAGAACCATGAAGATTCGCCTGGGTCGCAGGACGCTGATGTTCGGATCGATCACCACGGCGGTGCTGGCCGTGGTCGGACTGGCAGTCGTGGGCGCCGCCGGAATCGCGGGCTGGGAATACTCCAACAGCAACGCGTTCTGCGCGACGATGTGCCACTCCGTGCACCCCGAGGAGATCGCTGCGCACAAGCTGGGCGCGCACGCGCGGGTGAACTGCGTCGAGTGTCACATGGGCCGCAATTCCACCCTGCACCTGATGGCGCTCAAGCCCACGCACGCCAAGGAACTGTGGGGCATGATCGTCGGCTACGAGCGGCCCATCACTTCCGGGACGCTGCGCCCGTCGCGCGAGGCCTGCGAGAGCTGCCACTATCCCGCCGTGGAACATCACGACAGCGTTGCCGTGAAGGTCCACTACGGTACCGACGCGGAAAGCAGCGAGGCGCGCACGAAGATCGTGCTCCACACCGGGATGGACGTGATCCGCCAGGGCTACACGAAGGGCATCCACTGGCACATCCAGAACGAGATCAGTTTCGCCTCGCCCGATCCCCAGCGCCGCGAGATCCCCTGGGTCTCGGTGAAGAAGGCCGACGGCACCAAGGTGACCTACATCGACGCCGGATCGAAACTCACGGTGCCGCAGATCGAAAAGCTCGAGAAGCGCGTGATGGCCTGCTACGACTGCCACAACTCGGTCGGCCATCCCTTCGACAATCCCGCCAACACGGTCGACGATGCCATCCGAAGCGGAAAGATAGACCGATCGCTGCCGGGGGCCAAGTCGCGTGCGGTGGCCATGATCAACGTCCTCCCTGAGATTACCGGCGAGCCCAAGGAGCGCGAAGCCAAGGTGGACAAGCTCATCGCGGATGCCACCGCCAAGGCGGCGACACCTTCGGAACACAAGCAGGCGGAGGCCAAGTTCAACAAGGCGATGCGCGAGATCCTGCTCGCCGCCTCCTTCCAGGAAAAGAAGTTCTCCTGGAAGTCGTTCCCCAACCACACGGGGCACGCCGACACGCCAGGCTGCTTCCGCTGCCACGACGGCAAGCACTACAACGACAAGGGCGAAGCCATCCGCCTGCAATGCACGCTGTGCCATGCGCTGCCCGAGGTGGTACGCGAGAAGGGCAAGGGCAGCGTCGCCTCGCTCGTTCCGGACAAGGTGGGCGAGAAGCAACCGGAAAGCCACCAGCGCCCCAACTTCATGCACACGCACAGCGATGACGTCGGCCCGGAGTGCGAGAAGTGCCACGGCACGCCGCTCAAGCATGGCAAGCAGGGCGGCGGATTCTGCAGCAATCCGGCTTGCCACGGCCGCACCTGGCCCGGGATGGACCTGACGACCGAGGCCCCCAAGAAGGCGGCGACGGAGCCCGCGAAAGCAGCCGAACCGGCCAAGAAGGGCTAGCGATGCCCGGCGACAATCCGCATTCGAGCTTGGCGGCACCGGGGGTGGTCCCCGGCGGCGCCTTCAACCAAGGAGAGACCATGAAACGCATGTTGATCGTACTGGCCGCGGCGGGCCTGGTCGCCGGAACGCTACCGGCATCGGCGGACGAGGCGGCATTCAAGGCCGCCGGGTGTGCGAAGTGCCACCAGGCCGAGAAGAAGGGCAAGGGCGCCTCCATCAAGGACATGACAGCCAAGTACAAGGGCGATGTAGGCAAGGCGTCGGCAGTGGTGACGGGCAAGGACCACCCTGAAGTCGACGCGAAGGGGGCCGATCTGAAGAAACTCGTCGGTCACGCCATCGGCGCGAAGTAGTCGAGCGCGAGAGTCAAAAAAAACGCCGGCGAGAGCCGGCGTTTTTCGTTGCGGGGGCGACAGCCCTTACATCGCGAGGATCCACTTGCTGATGGAACCGGCGACAGCGGCGTCTCCGCCCTTGACCGTCTTGTGGTCCTCTTCCTGCCCGTCGACCTTCACCTTGCCGCCCTTCGACAGGAAGGCGGTCAGCTTGGCCTCGGCATCGGCCTTGCCCTTGTACTTCTTGGCCACTTCCTTGAATGCGGGGCCGTCCTTCTTCTTGTCGGTGTCGTGGCACTTCATGCAGCCGTTCGACTTCGCGGCGGCAGCGTCGGCGGAGGCGACGCCGGGGACCGCCAGGGCGGCGGCGAGGGCGAGGGGGATCAGCAATTTCTTCATGGTCTTCTCCAGGATCTGTGGACGGAAGGCGGCGCCATTCTTCTTGCGGTTTGCGAGCGCGGTGCCACCTGTAACAACGCTCGGATCGAATTTCCCGTTGACTCGCTGAACTGCGTCAACCGCTCGAGGGACGAGTGGGGACTCCATGCCAGCCCGAAGTCCCCCGGGAAAACTGGTGGGCAATACTGGGATCGAACCAGTGACCCCTCCCGTGTGAGGGGAGTGCTCTACCGCTGAGCTAATTGCCCGGTACCGCCGAATCGAGCCACAAATTTTCGCATGCAGAGGCCGGCTGGTCAAACGCTGGCCTATTGCACGGCGCGGGAGCCCGGGCTCGGGAGTCGGTGGGCGATTCCCTTGTGGCAGTCGATGCACGTCTTGAGCCCCGCGGCGAGCGCCGTGGAATGCTGCGCCTGGGCGCGCGCGCTCTGGCGCGTGAAGTCCATCGAGGCGAAGTCGTGGCAGTTGCGGCACTCCAGCGAGTTGTTGGCCTTGAGGCGCGCCCATTCGTGTTGTGCGAGCTCCAGGCGCTTGGCCACGAACTTCTCGCGCGTGTCGATGGTGCCGAAGAGCTTGCCCCAGACCTCCTTCGAGGCTTGCATCTTGCGGCCCATCTTGTCGGTCCAGTCGTGCGGCACGTGGCAGTCGGGGCAGGTGGCGCGCACGCCCGAGCGGTTCGCGTAGTGGATGGTGGGCTTGAGCTCCTCGAAGACGTTGTCGCGCATCTCGTGGCACCCGGTGCAGAATCGCTCCGTATTGGTCATCTCCATCGCGGTATTGAACCCGCCCCAGAAGACGATGCCGGCGACGAATCCACCGACCGTGAGAAAGCCCAGGCTGTAGAAGCGGCTGGGGGAGGAGACGACCGCCCACCAGCGCCGGAGCCGGGCGAGGAGCGCGCCGGTCATCTTCCCGGGCCTTTCCCGGCCTTGCCGGAAACGGAATAGAAGTCGCGGAAGTCGTTCTTCACGGGGACCTTCGCGTCGGTCTGCACGACGTGGCACTGGGTGCAGAAGTATCGTCGCGGCGAGATCTCGTTGCGCATCGTGCCTTCGCGGTCCTGGTAGTGGGTGACGCTCACCATCGGCGCCTGGCTCTCCGCCGCGCGATCCCGGCCGTGGCAGCTCATGCACTTGTTGAAGGCGAGGTCGACCTGGTAGTTGTCCGTCTGGTGCGGGATCAGCGGCGGCTGCATCGGGTAGGCGCGAGCCTTGCGCTGGTCGTCGTTCACGATCTTCGGGAAGAGGGGCGGCTTCGGTTCCGTATCCAGGGACGCGGGGCCGCGCAGCCCGTTGGCGAGCCCGGGCGAGGTCTGCGCTGGCGCGGCGGCGGCGAAGGCGAGGCCGGCGGCGAGAAGGAGCGCGGACCTCATGCCTTGCCCCCCTCGGTGAACGCGACGATCTTCACGGCGCACTTCTTGAAGTCCGTCTGCTTGGAGATGGGGTCGGTCGCGTCCAGGGTGACCCGGTTGATGAGCTGCGAGGCGTCGAACCACGGCACGAATACCATCCCGCGCGGCATCTTGTTGCGGCCCCGCGTCTCCAGGCGCGAGCGCATGGCGCCGCGGCGGGAGACAACCTTCACCTCGCTGCCGCGGCGCAGGCCGAGGGCCGCGGCGTCGTCCGGGTGCATGAATACCACGGCGTTCGGGAAGGCGCGGTAGAGCTCCGGGACCCGCCCCGTCATCGACCCGGAATGCCAGTGCTCGAGCACGCGCCCGGTGACGAGCC
>CAZOIB010000348.1:0-2562 GCA_964579785.1 uncultured Lysobacter sp.
CCGCGCGAAAGTTCTTAGAACCTGTCTGCGGCGAACGGCGCGATGTCCATGAACGGTGGCTTGCTGTCAACGAGGTCGGCGATGATCTCGCCCGTCGGCGCGGCTGCCGTGAGACCCACGTGACCATGACCAAAGGCGAAATACGCGTTCGGGAAACGCGGTGCGCGCCCGACCACGGGGAGAGAGTCGGGCAGCGACGGCCGGTGTCCCATCCACTTCTCGACCTTGCCGTGCGTGAGACCGGGGAAGAGGCGCGCGCCTCCGGGCAGCAGCACGTCGGCCCGCGCGTAGTTCGGCGGGGCGGCGAGGCCGCCGAGTTCCACGGTGCCCGCGATGCGCAGCCCGTCCTCCATCGGCGTGACGAAGTACTTGCCCTCGCCGCACAGGATGGGGATGCGCGGCACGATGCTCGGCGCGTCGAGCATGACGTGGTAGCCGCGTTCCGTTTCGAGGGGCACCGTGCTTCCCAGCTGCGTCGCCAGTTCCTTCGCGTGCGCGCCGGCGGCGATCACCACCGCGTCGGCCTCGACCATGCCCTCCTCCAGCGCCACCCGCGCCACCCGATCGCCGGCGAACTCGAAGCCGCGTGCGCGCTGCGCGACGAACTGCGCGCCGCCGGCCCGCAGGCGTTTCGCCATCGCCCGGGAGAGGCGAACCGGATTGGGCGTGTGTCCCTGCTCGGGGAGGAACACGAGATGCGTGACGTGCGGCGACAGCGCCGGCTCGAACTCGCGGATCGCGGCCCCGGTCAGCACCTCGATCTTCACGCCGCGGTCCGCGCGGATGCGGCGGCCCAGCGCATCGCCGAGAAAGCCCTTCTCGCTCTCGTAGGCGAACGCGTACCCCTGCTGCACGATGAGCTCGGGGACCCCCGCCCGCTCGGCGAGCGGGAGCCACTTGTCGATCGCGACCGTGAGCAGCTGGTGCAGGGCATCGGCGATCCCGTTCACGCGCGACATCCGGCTGGCGAGCTGGAAGCGCAGCAGCCACGGCACGATCCTGAGCGAGTAGCCGAGCGGTATCGACAGCGGCCCGGCCGGATCCAGCAGGTAGCCGGGCACCTTCTTCCAGACGCCCGGCAGGCCCAGCGGCACGCAGGACGCGCGGCTCAAGCAGCCCGCATTGCCGGCCGAGCAGGACTCGCCCGGCGCGACGGGGTCGATCACCGTAACCGCGTGGCCCCGGGCCTGCAGGTGGCTGGCGGCCGCGAGGCCCACCACGCCTGCGCCGATCACCGCGATCCGCTGCGCCATGTTCGAGGCTTCCCCGCAGTGCTCAGTCGAGCTTGGTCCCGGCGATCTCGGCGATCTTCTTCCACTTCACGTTCTCGGCGCGCAGGAAATCCGCGAACGCTTCCGGCGGGCCGCCGACCACGTCGAATCCCAGTCCCGCGAAACGCGTGCGCACTTCCGGCATCGCGAGGATGGCCAGGATCTCGGTGTTGACGCGCGCGATGGTCTCCTTCGGCGTGCCCGCCGGCACCGCGATGCCGAACCACTGGACCGCCTCGTAACCCGGCACGCCGGACTCCGTCACCGTGGGAAGCTCGGTCTGCGTGGTCGAGCGCTTCGGGTTGGTCACGGCGAGCGCGCGCACCTTGCCGGACTTCACGTGCGGCAGGAACGCGACCGCCGTGCCGAAGGCCATGTTCACCTGCCCGCCGATCAGGTCCGTCACCATCTGCGCGTCGCCCTTGTACGGCACGTGCAGCAGGTCCACGCCCGCCATCGACTTGAAGTATTCGCCCAGCAGGTGCGAAATCGATCCGTTGCCGCCCGAGGCGAACGTCAGCTTGCCGGGATTCTTCCTGGCGTAGGCCAGCAGTTCCGGGATGCTGCGGACCGGCACTTCGGCGTTCACCACGACCATGATGTCCGCGGTCCCGAGCAGCACCAGCGGCGCGAAATCCTTGTTCGGGTCATAGGGAGGCTTGCGATAGAGGTAGGGCAGGATCGCCATGGTGCTGCTGGTGCCCACCAGCATCGTGTAGCCGTCGGGCGCGCTCTTGGCCACCATGTCGGAACCCACGGAGCCGCCGGCGCCCGCCTTGTTCTCGACGAGCACCGGTTGCCCCACGCGCGGCGTGAGCTTCTCGGCGATGATGCGCGCCACCGTGTCCGTGGAGCCGCCGGCGGAGAACGGCACCACCATCTTGACCGGCTTCGCGGGCCAGGACTGGGCCGGGGCAGCCGCCGGGAACAGCGCGAACAGGGATGCGGCGATGAATCCGAGCAGGTTTCCAGGTCTCATTTCCATACCTCCTTCAGCACGCGTATGAAGTTGCCGCCCAGGAGCTTCCCGATGCGGTCCGGACTGTAGTTGCGGCGCAGGAACCCCTCCACGACGTTGGGCAGCTCGGCGCGCGTGGCGAAGCCCTCGAGGCCGAGGCCGCCGTACTTCTTGCCCTGCGTCACTTCGGGGTAGAACCACGGGGTGGCCCAGTTGGTCCGCGTCTTGCCGTCGAACCAGTCGGTGGCGAAGGTCACGTGGTCCTCGCCGATCAGGTCGATCGCGTAGTCGAAATGGTCGAGATAGTCCTCGAGCGTGGGCTGGCGGTCGGTG
>CAZOIB010000349.1:0-4527 GCA_964579785.1 uncultured Lysobacter sp.
TCTTGGCCGGGTGCACATTCACGTCGACCAGGCGCGGATCGGCCTCGAGAAAGAGCACGTAGGCGGGATGCCGGTCGTGGTGCAGCACGTCGGCGTACGCCTCGCGGATGGCATGCGCGACCACCTTGTCGCGCACGAAGCGCCCGTTCACGAAGAGATACTGCGCATCCCGCGTCGCGCGCGTGAGGCCGGGCGCCGCCACGAATCCGGTGAGGCGGATGGCCGCGCTCGCGGCGTCGACCCCGACCGCCGACTGCGCGAAGTCCTCGCCCACGATGCCGCTGGCGCGCTCGCGCGGCGTGCCCGGCGCGAGGTGCGCCGCGCGCCGCCCGTTGTGCACGAGCGAGAAGGCCACCCCGGGGCGCGACAGCGCCAGGCGCGCGAACGCCTCCTCGCAGCGCGCGAACTCCGTGGCCTCGCTCTTCAGGAACTTCCGCCGCGCCGGCGTGTTGTAGTAGAGCTCCTCGACCTCGACCGTCGTGCCCGCGGCGAGTGCGGCCGGCTCCACGGGCGAGAGGCTGCCCCCGTCGCACGCGATCCGCCAGGCATGGCGCTCCCCGGCGCGGCGGCTGGTGAGCGCCAGGCGCGACACCGCGCCGATGGAGGCGAGCGCCTCGCCGCGAAAGCCGAGGGTGGCCGCGCGCTCGAGGTCCTCGAGGGTCGCGATCTTGCTGGTGGCGAAGCGCGCCAGCGCGAGAGGCAGGTCGCCCGCCTCGATTCCGGCACCGTCGTCGGCGACGCGGATGCGGCGCATGCCGCCCTCGGCCAGGTCCACCGCGACCGACTGCGCGCCGGCGTCGAGGCTGTTCTCGACCAGCTCCTTCAGCGCGGACGACGGGCGCTCCACCACCTCGCCAGCGGCGATCTGGTTGACCAGCAGCTCGGGAAGCGCATGGATGCGGCCCATCGGGGAATCGCGGCGGGCGGAACCGGCCGCCTCTGGGGGAAAATGAGCCATGAAATCAAGGTGAATGTTACACTCAACCACCGAGTCGAGCGTGCCCGTTCCGGGTTCGCGCGCACTGGAGCGCCATGAGCGAGCAAGATCCGACGGCAATGCCTCCCGACGTGGCCGCGCCCATTCGCGACGAGCAGGTGCGGCTGCTGTTCCGCTTTTCCGTCGTCGGTTACCTCGCCACCCTGCTGGTCGTGTTCATCCTCGGCGCCATCCTCTGGGAGCAGCTCGCGCGTCCGCTGCTGTTCCTGTGGTTCGCGGCGATCTCGGCCATCACCATCGCCCGCTACGTGCTCTACAAGCTCTTCATCGGCCGCGCCCGGCTGAGCGAGGAGCTGCCCACCTGGGAGAGGCGCTTCATCGCCGGCTCGCTGGCGACCGCGCTCTGCTGGGCGGCGATGGCGAGCCCGCTCCTGCTTCCAGACGCCGCGCACCTCGGGCAGCGCATGACCGTGGTGATGCTGCTGACGCTCCTGGTCACCGGCTCCATCGGCTACTACGCGCCGCACGCCTATGCGTTCAAGATCACCGCCTTCGTCGGCCTGGTGCCCTTCGCGCTGGCGCTCGGCTTCTCCGGCGACCGCGTGCAGATGTTCCTCTCCGGCGCGATCCTCGTGCTGGCGGGCGTCCTGCCCTACGTGCACGAGAAGCTGCACTCGGCCCTGGTCGACTCGCTGGCGGTGCGCAAGGCGCGCGCGGTGCTCTCGAACGAGCTCGAGATCGAGCGCGTGCGCGTGCAGCGCGCCAACGAGGCGCTGGCCGGCGAGATGATCGAGCGCCTGAAGGCGCAGCAGTCGCAGCTGCTGGCGGCCCAGAAGCTGCGCATGCACGTCGAGCGCACCCCGCTCGCCGTGATCGAGTGGGACGCGGAGCACCGCGTCACGGCCTGGAACCCGGCCGCCGAGGCGATCTTCGGCTTCGGGGAGGCCGAGGCCATCGGCAAGGTCGCCACCGACCTCATGGTGCCGGAAGCCGGCGCGGCGACGCTCGAGGCGATGTGGGCGGAGCTCGCGCAGACGCAGGGCGGCAACAAGATCTCGCTGGACAACCTCACCCGCACCGGACGCGAGATCCAGTGCGAGTGGTACAACACGCCGCTCGTCGATCCCGACGGACGCGTCGTCGGCTTCGCATCCCTCGTGCAGGATGTCACGGAGCGCCTGAACACCGAGCGCACGATCCACTACATGGCGCACCACGACGCGCTCACGGGACTGCCGAACCGCCGGCTCATGCAGGACCGCCTGAACCAGGCGATCATGCAGGCCCGCCGCCACCAGCGGCACGTGGCGGTGCTCTTCCTCGACCTCGACCGCTTCAAGCTCCTGAACGACACGCTCGGGCACGACTCGGGCGACTTCATCCTGAAGGACGTGGCGCGGCGGCTGCTCTCCTGCGTGCGCGAGGTGGACACCGTGTCGCGCGAGGGGGGCGACGAGTTCGTGGTGATCCTGCCCGACCTCGAACGGCCGGAGAACGCGAGCATCGTCGCCGAGAAGATCGTCCGCGAGTTCGCGCACCCGGTGGAGATCGCCGCGCAGGAGATCCACCTCACCACCTCGATCGGCATCAGCCACTACCCCAACGACGCGACCGACGTGAACCACCTCCTGAAGCACGCCGACAGCGCGATGTACCAGGCGAAGGATGCCGGCCGCAACACGGTGCGCTACTTCACCAACGACCTGAATTTCCTGCTCTCGCGGCGCCTCGAGGTGGAGGGGCGGCTGCGCAAGGGCATCGACAACCACGAGTTCTTCCTGCGCTACCAGCCGCAGGTGGACATCGCCACCGGGCGCATCGCGGGCATGGAGGCGCTGCTGCGCTGGAACGACCCGCTCAAGGGCGAGATCCTTCCCGGGGACTTCGTCAACATCGCCGAGGAGCTGGGCCTCATCGTGCAGATGGGCGAGTGGGCCTTCCGCACCGCCTGCGAGCAGCTGCACGCGTGGGAGGTCGAGGGTTTCCGGGACGTGACCGTCTCCGTGAACATCTCGCCGCGCCAGTTCATGTCCTCGAAGCTCGTGCCCACGCTGCTGGCCGCCGTGAAGGAAAGCGGCGTGGACGCGCAGCGCGTCGAGATCGAGATCACCGAGACCATGGTCATGCGCAATCTCGACCAGTCGATCGAGGTCCTCCGGCAGCTGCGCGCGGCGGGCGTCGGTGTGGCCATCGACGACTTCGGCGTCGGCTACTCCTCGCTCGCGCAGCTGGCGCGCCTGCCGGCGTCGAGCATGAAGATCGACCGCTCGTTCATCATCGGCGCGCCCGAGGACGAGTCGAACACGTCGATCACGGAGGCGATCATCGCCATGGCCAAGCGCCTGAAGCTGCGCGTCGTCGCCGAGGGCGTGGAGCGGCAGGAGCAGCTCGAATTCCTGCGCGACAACCAGTGCGACGCCTACCAGGGCTACCTCTTCGCCCGGCCCCTGACGGCTCCGCAGGCCACCGAGATGCTGCGCTCGATGGAGGGCCGGGCCGAGCGGCTCGCGGTCGCCGACTGACCCTAGGGAACCTGCGCGAGGCGCGTGCGGGCGAGCGGAGGGTTCTGCGCGAGATAGCGCCGGATGCCCTGCAGGATCGCGCTGGCCATCTTTTCCTGGTAGGCCGTGTCCCGCAGGCGGCCTTCCTCCTGCGGGTTGCTGATGAACGCCGTCTCCACCAGGATCGAGGGGATGTCGGGCGCCTTGAGGACCGCGAAGCCCGCCTGTTCCACGGCGCTCTTGTGCAGCTGGTTGATGTCGCCGATCTCGCCGAGGACGGCCTTGCCGAGCTTGAGGGAATCGTTGATCGCCGCCGTCTGCGACAGGTCGAGGAGCGTCTTCGCCAGCACCGGATCCTTGACGTCGAGATTCACCCCGCCGATCAGGTCGGATTCGTTCTCGCGCCGCGCCAGCCAGCGCGCCGCCGCCGAGGTCGCTCCCCGCTCCGATAGCGCGAACACCGACGAGCCGCGTGCGTGCGGCAGCACGAACGCGTCCGCATGCACCGAGACGAAGAGATCGGCCTGCACGCGCCGCGCCTTGTGCACGCGCTGGGCGAGGCCGATGAAATAGTCGCCGTCGCGGGTGAGCACCGCGCGCATGCCCGGCTCCTGGTCGATGCGCTCCTTCAGGCGCCTGGCGATGGCGAGCGTCACGTCCTTCTCGAGAGTGCCGCCGCGTCCGCGCGCGCCCGGGTCCTCGCCGCCGTGCCCGGCATCGATGACGATGGTCACCATGCGCGTGACCCGGGAGGCCGCCTTGCCCTTGTCCGGCTGTCGCGACGGCGGGGCCTTGCCCGGATCCAGCCGGATCACCGGAAGGCCGGCGGGCTCCACGGCTCCGGCTGCGGGCTTCGCCGCTTCCGGCACGGGTTCCGCGGCTGGTGCCGGCAGTTCCATCACCGGCGCCCGGGCGATTTCGCCGATGTGATCGGGGCCGGGCTGCACCAGCGCGAGCAGGGGATCGCGCGGCTTCTCGGGATAGATGTCGACCACCAGCCGGTGCTTGTAGGCGCCGGCGGGGGCGAGCGGGAACAGGTAGGACTTCACCGCGGTCTTCAGGTCGAAGACCACGCGCACCACGCCGGAC
>CAZOIB010000350.1:0-11154 GCA_964579785.1 uncultured Lysobacter sp.
GGGGGTCCAGGACGAGAAGTTCTCGAGTAGCGTAAGCCCCGCGGCGCTGCTCTTTTCCGGGTGGAATTGCGTCGCGAAGATGTTATCCCGCGCAATCGCGGAGGTAAAGGCATGCGGATAGCGGGTCACCGCCGCGGTCAGGGAGTGGACTCCCGGCGCGCAATAGTAGCTGTGCACGAAGTAGAAGCGCGTTCCGTCGGGGATGCCGCGCCAGAGCGCGTGCGGTGCCGCCTGCCAGGCCTCGTTCCAGCCCATGTGCGGGATCTTGAATCCCGCGGCCCGCGTTTCTTCCGCCTGCGAGAATGCGAGTACGTCGCCGGGCAGGATCGCGAGTCCCGGCGTGTCGCCCTCCGCGCTGTGCTCGAAGAGCATCTGCAGCCCGATGCAGAGTCCGAGGAACGGCTTCGTCTCCGCCGCCTCCCGCACCGCCTCCCCCAGGCCGCTTTCCGAAAGGCAGCGCATACAGTCCGGCATCGCCCCCTGCCCCGGGAACACGACCCGGTCGGCGGCGCGAATGGCGTCGGGGTCGGCCGTGATCGCGACCGTGGCCGAAGGCGCCACGTGCGCGAGCGCCTTCTCCACCGACCGAAGGTTGCCCATCCCGTAATCGACGATTGCGATGCGCTGTCCCATGGTGCCCCGGGACCGTGTCCCGGACGCGAGCTCGGAGCCTAGAGCGCTCCCTTGGTGGAGGGAACGACGCCGGCGGCGCGGGGGTCCTGTTCCACGGCCATGCGCAACGCGCGCGCGAACGCCTTGAACAGCGTCTCGCACTGGTGATGCGAATTGTCGCCGCGCAGGTTGTCGAGGTGCAGCGTGGCGAGCGCGTGGTTCACGAATCCCTGGAAGAACTCGCGGGCGAGGTCGACATCGAATTCGCCGACGCGGGCGCGCGTGAAGTCGACCTGGAACACGAGCCCCGGCCGGCCGGAAAAGTCGACCACGGCACGGGACAGGGCCTCGTCCAGGGGAACGTAGGCATGCCCGTAACGCCGGATGCCCTTCTTGTCTCCGAGCGCCCTGGCGACCGCCATCCCCAGCGTGATGCCGATGTCCTCCACCGTATGGTGGGCGTCGATCTCGAGGTCGCCCTTCGCCCGCACGGTCAGGTTCACCGACCCGTGCCGCGCGATCTGGTCGAGCATGTGGTCGAGGAATGGAATGCCGGAGGCGAGGCTCGCCTTGCCCGTGCCGTCGAGGTCGATGGCGACGAAGACCTGGGTTTCCTTGGTGTCTCGCTGGATTTCCGCGGTGCGCATGGGTTTCAGCCGATTGCCTGGGCCAGGGCCGCGAGCAGCCTCGCGTTTTCGTCGGGGGTTCCGACCGTCAGCCGGAGGCAGTTGGCGAGGAGGGGATGGGAGCCGTGGAGGTTCCGGACCAATATACCACGGGCTTTCAGCCCCTCGAACGCCCGCGGCGCGTCCGGCAGCCGCACCAGGACGAAGTTGGCGGCGGACGCAAAGCGCCTGACGCCCGCGAGGGCGTCCAGCCCGGTCTCCAGCCGCTCGCGGTCGCGGACGATGTCGCGGGTCTGCGCGTCCAGGATGTCGTGGCGGGCCAGGATGAACTCGGCGGCGGCGGCGGACAGCACGTTCACGTTGTACGGCAGGCGAACCTTGTCGAACTCCGCGAGCCATTCGCGCGGGCCCACCGCGAGCCCCAGCCGCAGCCCCGCCAGGCCCAGCTTGGAAACCGTTCGCACGAGCACCAGGTTGGGGTGCCCTCCCACCTCGCCGAGGAGCGTGGCACCCCCCGAGAACGCGCAGTACGCCTCGTCGACCACCACGAGTCCCGGCGAGGCCGCCACGATCGCGAGGATCGATTCCCGCGTGTACAGGTTGCCGGTCGGGTTGTTCGGGTAGGCGATCCAGGTCAGCGCCGGCCGCAGGCGCGCGATGGCCGCCAGCGTTGCCGGAAGGTCGATCGCGAAGTCCTTTGCCAGGTCGACGCCGGCGTAGCCCATTCCCGCCGTGACCGCGCTCATCCGGTACATGACGAAGGAAGGCTCCAGCGCCAGCATCGTCGCGCCCGGCCGGGCCAGGGCAACGGCGATCATCTGCAGGATCTCGTCCGACCCGTTGCCGAGAACCATGTCGAGGCCATCGGGAATCGCCATCGCCTCGCGCAGCGCCGCCTTCAGGCGTGGCGCCTGCGGATCGGGATAGCGATTCACCGCCACCCGGGCGAGATGGCGACCGAGATCCGCGGCCAGCGCGGAAGGCAGCGGATAGGGGTTTTCCATCGCGTCCAGCTTCACCAGGCCGGCGGCCGGCGTGACGTGATAGGCCGCCAGGGCGCGGATCTCGTCGCGCACCCAGCCGTCGGGACCCTTCACTTGCCTTCCTCGCTCCGCAGCTCCGCGCTGCGCGCGTGTGCCTCCAGGCCCTCGGCTCGCGCAAGGGTGCGCGCCGTGGCGCCCAGGCGCGTTGCCGCCTCGCGCGTCACGCGGATGAGGCTCGAGCGCTTCTGGAAGTCGTAGACCCCGAGCGGCGACGAGAAGCGCGCGGTGCGCGAAGTCGGCAGCACGTGATTCGGTCCCGCGCAGTAGTCGCCGAGGGACTCCGAGGAGTAATGACCCATGAAGATCGCGCCTGCGTGGCGAATCCGGGGCAGCAGCGCGTCGGGATCGGCCACCGCCAGCTCGAGGTGCTCCGGCGCGATGCGGTTCGCGATCGCACAGGCTTCTTCCAGGTCGCGCACGACGATCACGGCCCCGCGGTTGGCGAGTGAGGCCGCGATGATCGGGCGTCGCGGCATCGCCGGCAGGGCCGCGCGCATCGCGGCGAGCACGCGATCGGCGAACGCCGCGTCCGGGGTGAGCAGGATCGCCTGCGCGATCTCGTCGTGCTCCGCCTGCGAGAAGAGGTCCATCGCGACCCAGTCGGGATGCGCGGTGGCATCCGCGATCACCAGGATCTCCGAGGGGCCGGCAACCATGTCGATGCCGACGCGCCCGAAGACGCGGCGCTTGGCCGCAGCCACGTAGGCGTTTCCCGGACCGACGATCTTGTCGACCCCCGGAATGCTCGCCGTGCCGAAGGCGAGCGCACCGATGGCCTGCGCGCCGCCGATGCGGAAGACGCGATCCACGCCCGCGAGCGACGCAGCCGCGAGTACGTGGTCGTTCGCCACGCCCTCCGGGGTCGGCACCACCATGATCAGCTCGGCGACGCCCGCGACCTTGGCGGCAACCGCGTTCATGAGCACGGACGAGGGGTAGGCGGCCTTGCCGCCGGGCACGTAGAGGCCGACGCGGTCGAGCGGCGTGACCTGCTGCCCGAGCATCGTCCCGTCCTCCTCCTCGATGCGCCAGCCGCGCAGGTGCTGGTGCTCGTGGTAGCGGCGTATGCGTGCGGCCGCCGTCTCCAGCGCTTCCCGCTCTGCCGGGCCGATGCGGGCGAGCGCGTCACGGCACGCGGCGGGGCTCGCCTCGAGATCGGCGGCGGACTGCGGCGACCACCGGTCGAAGCGCTTCGTGTACTCCAGGAGCGCAGCGTCGCCGCGACGCTGCACGCCCTCGAGGATCTCCGCCACCGCCCGGTCGACGCCCGCGTCCTGCGCAGCCTCGAACGCCAGCAGCGCCTCGAGTTCCTTCCCGAAGCCCGCATCGCCGCTCGAAAGCCGGCGGGGCTCAGACACGGGCGGCCTTCTCGAACGCCGCGATGAGCGGCAGGATCTCGCCTCGCTTCACCTTCATCGACGCCGGGTTGACGATGAGCCGGCTCGACACGGCGAGAATCTCCTCCACGGCCTTCAGGCGGTTTGCGCGCAGCGTGCTGCCGGTGTCGACCAGGTCCACGATCGCATCCGCCAGCCCGACCAGCGGCGCCAGCTCCATCGAGCCGTAGAGCTTGATCAGGTCCACGTGCACGCCCTTGGCGGCGAAGTGCTCGCGGGCCGTCTGGATGTACTTCGTCGCCACGCGCAGCCGTGCGCCCTTGCGCACCGCCGCCGGGTAGTCGAAGTCCTCCGGCACCGCCACCATCATGCGGCAGCGGGCGATGCCGAGGTCCAGCGGCTGGTAGAGGCCGCGCCCGCCATGCTCGATCAGGAGATCGCGGCCGGCCACTCCGATGTCCGCGGCACCGTACTGCACGTAGGTCGGCACGTCGGAGGCGCGCACGATGATCACCCGGACACCGGCGCGGCTGGTCGGGAGGATCAGCTTGCGGGAGACATCCGGATCCTCGGCGGGGACGATGCCGGCGGCCCGCAGGAGCGGGAGCGTCTCCTCGTAGATGCGTCCCTTGGACAGCGCAATGGTCACCATGGCGGGGGTATCCATCAGTTCGTGCGGCGCACGCGGGCGCCCAGCCGCGAGAGACGCTCCTCGAGGCGCTCGTAGCCGCGGTCCAGGTGGTAGATGCGGTCGACCACGGTCTCGCCTTCGGCCACCAGCCCGGCAATCACCAGGCTCGCCGAGGCGCGCAGATCCGTCGCCATCACGGTCGCGCCGGCAAGCGCCTCCACGCCATGCACCACGGCCGTGTTGCCCTCGATGTCGATGTGCGCTCCCAGCCGGCGCAACTCCTGGACGTGCATGAAGCGGTTCTCGAAGATCGTCTCGGTCACCAGGGCGGTTCCCGCCGCGATGGTGTTGAGCGCCAGGAACTGCGCCTGCATGTCCGTCGGGAATGCCGGATAAGGCGCAGTGCGCAGACCGACCGAGCGCGGACGGCCGGCCATCCGGATGGAGATCGCGTTCCCGCGCGCCTCGATCACCGCGCCCGCCTCGCGCAGCTTCTCGGTCACCGCGTCGAGCGCGGCAACGGGGGCGTGGGTGATGGTGATCGCCCCGCGCGTGGCCGCCGCTGCCGCCAGGAACGTGCCGGCCTCGATGCGGTCGGGCATCACGGCATGGTCGACGCCGCCGAGCTGCTTCACGCCCTCCACCACGATGACGTCCGTTCCCTGGCCGCGGATGCGCGCGCCCATCGCCACGAGGCACTGGGCGAGGTCGACCACTTCCGGCTCGCGGGCGGCATTCTCGAGCACCGTCTCGCCCTCGGCCAGGCAGGCCGCCATCATGAGATTCTCGGTGCCGGTGACGGTGACCGTGTCCATGAAGATGCGCGCGCCGCGCAGCCGCCTCGCCTCGGCGTGGATGTAGCCCGACTCGATTCCGACGGTGGCGCCCATCGCCTCCAGGCCCTTGATGTGCAGGTTCACCGGGCGTTCGCCGATGGCGCAACCGCCCGGAAGGGACACGCGCGCCTCCCCGAAGCGGGCCACGAGCGGCCCGAGCGCCAGGATCGAGGCACGCATCGTCTTCACCAGCTCATAGGGCGCGAACGGCTCGCTCACCTGGCCGGCATCCAGCGTGGCCACGCCTTCCTCGCGCGTCACGCGCACCCCCATGCGCATGAGGAGCGTGAGCATGGTTTCCACGTCCTTCAGGCGCGGCAGGTTGGACACCCGCATCGGGAAGCCGGTGAGCAGCGCCGCGGCAAGAATCGGCAGCGCCGCGTTCTTCGCCCCGGAAACGCGGATTTCGCCGGAGAGCGGGATGCCGCCTTGGATGGAGAGCTTCTGCATGATTCTGGTCGCAGGGCCGCGGTCAGGGGCCCGGTCTATCGGTTCAGCGGCTGGCCCACTCTTCCGGTGAAAGGGTGTGCATGGAGAGCGCGTGGATCTCCTCGTGCATGCGGCTGCCGAGTGCCGCGTACACCATCTGGTGGCGGCGCACGCGCGCCAGGCCCGCGAACGCCGGGCTCACGATGACTGCCTCGAAATGCACGCCGTCGTCGCCGCGCACTTCCACGTGCGTGCAGTCGATCGCAGCGCGTATCGAATCCTCGATGGATGTCCTGTCGGCCATGCGCGCCTCTCACTGCCTCAGCTTGTACCCGCCCCGGAGGAGGCGCAGAGTCAGCCATGATAGGGCACAGAACGTGGCACTCGCAATCGCGAGGCTCAGCCACGGCGAGACATCCGCCTGCCCGAAGAACGCGTAGCGGAACCCGTCGATCGCGTAGAAGAACGGGTTCAAGTGGGAGGCAGCCTGCCAGAAGGGCGGCAGCGACTCGACCGAGTAGAACACGCCGGAAAGGAACGTGAGCGGCATCACGATGAAGTTCTGGAAGGCCGCCAGCTCGTCGAACCTCTCCGCCCAGACACCCGCGACGATTCCCAGCGCACCGAGTATCCCGGCCCCGGTGAACGCGAACGCCGCGAGCCACAGCGGGTTCGGGATCGGCACCGGAACGAGCCATGCCACCGCCAGGATCACGCCCGCACCGACCACCACCGCGCGCACGATCGAGGCGAGCAGGTAGGCCGCGAAGAGGTCGCCGGGCGTGAGGGGAGCGAGCAGGATGAAGACGATGTTGCCGGTGATCTTCGACTGGATGATCGAGGAGGACGCATTGGCGAAGGCGTTCTGCAGCATCGCCATCATGGCGAGCCCCGGCAGGAGGAACTGCGTGTAGCCCACGCCGGGGTAGGCCTCCACGTGCCGCGCGAGGGCGTGCGAAAAGATCACCAGGAAGAGGATCGCCGACAGGACCGGTGCGGCCACCGTCTGGAAGCCCACCTTCCAGAAGCGCAGCACCTCCTTCATGAACAGGGCGCGGAACCCCGGGCTCATGCCGGCTCCCCCCGCACTGTCTCGTGCCGCGCCATGATCTTCACGAACACTTCCTCGAGTTCCGGCTCGGCCACCTCGAGGTTCGCGACCTTCACTCCCGCCTCGCGCAGGCGCGCAAGGGCGCTCTCGACCTGCGCGGCATTCTCGATGGGAATGCGGTGCCATCCCGCCGCATCGAGCGTCGCGCCCGCCGCGAGCGAGGCGGGAAGGCCGCGACCGTCCAGCTTCACCCGCAGCACCCGCTCCGAGAACGCGGCGAGCAGCCGGCGCGTCGAGTCGAGGGCGACGATGCGTCCGGCCTTCATCATGGCGATGCGCGAGCACAGGTGCTGCGCCTCCTCGAGATAGTGCGTCGTGAGGACGATGGTGTGGCCGGCCGCATTCAGCTCGCGCACGAATTGCCAGAGCGTCTGGCGCAGCTCGACGTCCACTCCCGCCGTGGGTTCGTCGAGCACGATGACCGGAGGGCGGTGGACGAGCGCCTGCGCCACCATCACGCGCCGCTTCATCCCTCCGGAGAGGGAGCGCATGTTGGCATCGGCCTTGGCGCCCAGGGCCAGGCGCTCCAGCAACTCGTCGATCCACGCGTCGTTGCCGCGCAGCCCGAAGTAACCGGATTGCAGCCGGAGCGTTTCGCGCACGCTGAAGAACGGGTCGAACACGATCTCTTGCGGCACGATGCCCAGCAGCCGGCGCGTGCTGCGGTAGTCCGCCGCGACGTCGTGGCCCATCACGCGCAACGATCCGGAATCCGGCCGCACGATCCCGCCGAGGGCGGAGATCAGCGTGGTCTTGCCGGCGCCGTTGGGGCCGAGGAGCGCGAAGAACTCCCCCTGCTCGACCGAGAGGGACACGTCGTCCAGGGCCCGCACCGTCCCGAAGCGCTTGGAGGTGCCGCGCACCTCGACCGCGGCCATCGTCACGCCTGGCAGGGCTGGATGAGGCCGGAGACCCCGTAGAGCTCGGCCAGCGCCACGAGGTTGGCCGGGAGGTTCACGAAGATGAGTCCCTTGCCGAGGCGGGCGGCCTCGCGGCGCCACTCGAGGAGCAGGGCGACCGCGGCGGAATCCACGTCGGTCACGGAGGCGAAGTCGATGGTGAGGCTGTCGGGAAGGTCGCTGCGCGCGCAGTAGGCCTCGCTCTGCTCCAGCACCCGGGGCAGGCTCTCGAACGACAGCGGGCCGGCGAGGGAAAGCACCTCGGCGCGCGTTTCCTCTTCCATGGTCACTTCTTCAGGTCGACCTTCACCGCCGCCTTCGGCGCCTCGGAGGACCGGTTGCGGTCCGCCAGCGTCTTGACGAGACCGTCGACGCCGGTCTTCTGGATCTGGTCGCTGAAGGAGCCGCGGTAGGTGGTCACCAGGGAGACGCCGTCGATGACCACGTCGTAGACCTTCCATCCCGCGTCGGTGCGCTCCATGCCGTAGTCGATGGGAATGGGCTGCCCGCCGGGCTGGTTGACGACCGTCCTCACCACCGTCTCCTTGTCGCCCGCGGCGATCTTGGCGGGCTTCACGTCGATGGTCTGGTTGCGGTACTGCGAAAGCGATGTGGAGTAGGTGCGCACGAGAAGCATGCGGAACTCGCGGATGAGCGCTTCCTTCTGCGCGTCCGTCGCCTGCGCCCAGCTGCGGCCGACCGCGAGGCGGGTCATGCGCGCGAAGTCGAAATGCGGCAGCACCTTCTCCTCGACCAGCGCGTGCAGCTTCTGCTGGTTGCCGCCCTGCAGGGCCTTGTCGGCCTTGATGATCGCGACGACCTCGTCGATCGACGTGCGAACCAGGGCGTCCGGCGCCGTGTCCGGCGCGGCGAGCGCGGATCCGGCGAGGGCGGTAGCAATGGTCAGGGCAATGGCGGCGATGAGGCGGGTCATGGCGAATCCTTGTCCGGAAACGGGGCTGCCGTTGGAGAGCTGCGGGCGACCGGGGTTCCCCGGCAACGCTACTTCTTGGCCCCGTCCTCCTGGGCCTTGCTGAAAAGGAACTGCCCGATCAGCCGCTCGAGAACGACGGCCGACTGGGTGAGCGAGACGCGGTCGCCATCGGCGAGCTTCTTGTCGTCGCCGCCCGCTTCCAGTCCCACGTAGGACTCGCCCAGCAACCCGGAGGTGAGGACCGAGGCGCTGGTGTCCTTGGGGAAGGCGTAGCGCGAATCGAGCGCGAGGATCACGGACGCCTGGAAGCGCTCGTTGTCGAAGCGGATCTCGGCGACGCGCCCCACCAGCACGCCGGAGCTGCGCACCGGGGCGCGCACCTTCAGTCCGCCGATGTTGTCGAAGCGCGCCTCGACACGGTAGGTCGAGTTGGCCCGCTCCGCTCCTAGATTGCCGACCTTGAGCGCCAGCACGAGGAGCGCCGCAAACCCCGCCAGCACGAAGGCGCCGAACCAGAGATCGATGGTTGTTCTTTCCATTTTCTTCCGTGCGTTTCCGGGTGGCCAGTCAGTGGTTGCCGCGCAGCATGAAGGCGGTGAGCACCAGGTCCAGGGCCAGGATGGTGAGCGCGGAGCTCACCACGGTGCGGGTCGTGGCTCCCGAGACGCCTTCGGCGGTCGGCGGCGCATCGAAACCCTCGAATGTCGCGATCACCGTGACGGCGATCCCGAACACGAAACTCTTCACGACGCCGTTCATCACATCATACTGGAAGTCCACCGCCGCCTGCATCTGCGACCAGAACGCGCCGTTGTCCACGCCGACGATGACCACGCCCACCAGGTAGCCGCCGAAGACGCCCATCGCGGAGAAGAGCGCGGCGAGCATCGGCATCGAGATCACGCCCGCCCAGAAGCGCGGCGCGATCACGCGCGCCATCGGCGAGACGGCCATCATGTCCATCGCCGTCAGCTGCTCGGTGGCCTTCATGAGCCCGATTTCGGCGGTGATCGCGGAGCCGGCGCGGCTCGCGAAGAGGAGCGCGGCGACGACGGGCCCCAGTTCGCGCACGAGGGAGAGCGCCACCAGGACGCCGATCGACTCCGTCGCCCCGTATTTCTGCAGCGTCTCGAAGCCCTGCAGGCCCAGCACCATGCCCACGAAGAGGCCCGACACCACGATGATGATGAGGGAGAGGACGCCGGAGAAGTACACCTCGCGCATCACCAGCCGGAAGCGGCGGAAGCTCGTGCCGGAAGCGAAGAGGAGCACGAAGAAGAAGCGCGTCATCGCGCCCACGCGCCAGACGTTCTCGATGAAGTTGTGGCCCACCCGGGCGAGACTGCGGCGCAGGCGGTCAAGCATGTGCCGCCTCCCGCGCTGCCGCGCCCAGCCCCACATCCTCGGCGTATTCCGGCGCGGGATAGTGGAAGGGCACGGGGCCGTCCGTTTCCCCGTGCACGAACTGGTGCACCACGGGAAGCTCGGTGGCGCGGATCTGCTGCGGCGTGCCCTCCCCGACGACGCGCCCCTCGGCGACGAAGTAGAGGTAGTCGACGATCTGCAGCGATTCCACCACGTCGTGGGTGACGATGATCGAGGTGGCGCCCAGCGTGTCGTTCAGGCGGCGGATGAGGGTGCCGACCACCGACATGGTGATGGGATCGAGGCCGGCGAACGGCTCGTCGTACATCACCAGCATCGGGTCCATGACCACGGCGCGCGCCAGCGCCACGCGCCGCGCCATCCCTCCCGAGAGCTCCGAAGGCATGAGGGCGTGCGCCCCGCGCAGGCCCACCGCCTCGAGCTTCATCAGCACGAGATCGCGGACCATGGCCTCGGAGAGGCTGGCGTGCTCGCGCAGCGGAAAGGCGACGTTGTCGTAGACGGTCATGTCGGTGAAGAGCGCGCCGAACTGGAAGAGCATGCTCATGCGCCGGCGCAGGCGGTACAGGCCCTCGCGGTCGAGCTCGTGGACCACCTGGCCGCCCACGCGCACGGCGCCCTTGCCGGGCCGCAGCTGCCCGCCGATCAGGCGCAGCAGCGTGGTCTTGCCGCAGCCGCTGCCGCCCATGATCGCGACGATCTTGCCACGCGGCACGCGCATCGTGGTGCCTTGCAGCACCGGGCGGCGGCCGTAGCCGAAACTCACGTCGTCGATCTCGACGAGATCTTCTGCGGACACGCGGAAATTGGTCGGGCGGAAGGGACGAGCATTCTAGCAGCAATCCCCGCGACTCCCGGCGCCGCGGCGTCCTATAATCCCGGCACAACCGACCGCCCCGGCCCACCCGGATGAAACCCCGCCTCCTGCTGGTCGACGACGATCCGCTGATCACCGAAAGCCTCGCCTACGTCCTCGCGCCGGACTTCGAGATCGTCTGCGCGGGGGACCGTTCGTCCGCGGTCGCCGCCCTGCGCGAAATGGAAGCGCCTCCCGACCTCGCCCTGATCGACCTGGGGCTGCCGCCCGCGGCACACCTGGCCACGGAAGGGTTCAAGCTGATCGGGGACCTCCTGGCCCATGCGCCGGAAGTGCGCATCGTCGTCCTGACCGGCCAGAACGAGGAGTCGAATGCCCGGCGCGCGCGCGCGCTCGGGGCGGCCGACCTGGTTCCGAAACCCTGCGAGCCGGACGACCTGCGCATCGCGCTGCAGCGGGCGCTCAAGGGCCGCGCGCTCGCCCCGGCCACGGG